>JACRDE010000180.1 GCA_016212935.1 Desulfomonile tiedjei
ATTGGGGCGGTAAGTCCAGCGACCATCCTCCACGTTGCTGAAGATGGCGAGTCTGCCGGGGACGATTGCCTGGACCTCATCCACAAATTCGGGTTCTCCCGTCTTCTTGTTGAGCACAGGCTTTCCGGTCTTGTCGAGTTTGGGAATCTGTCTTGTCTTCTCCCATCCGGCAACGTAATCGAATACCAGCTTTGAGACATTGGTGTTATTGCAGACCACTATGAACACGGGAGGGGTAAGCCCTCTTTCACGAGCTTCCAAGTCCGATTCCCACTGCTGGTAATACTTCTCGTAATTCCCATAAAGACTCTGAATCGCTCCTTCAAGCTCAGCAGGGAGCTTTGGTTCACCTGAGACTGCGGCTGTTTTGCGGCCTTTCTTGGGAAGGTCGTCTCGGATTCTTATCCAGAGATTACGGTAAGTCGGCTCCTCCCCAGTAACCGAGTCGTCGGCCACCGGAACACGGGGGACCTTCACAATGCCCGATTCAATAGCATCAATGAGCGAAAAGTCAGACACTACCCAACCGAAAAGCGTTCCTTCGGAATACCCTGAACCTCTGAGAAAGAAAGGCGTGGCCGAAAGATCATACAAGGCCCGTGTTCCGATCTTGGCCTTGACCGCCTCCAGGCCGGAGATCCAAATGCGAGCCTCTTCGTTTCTCTTTTCGGCTTCCTTTCTTTCCTCGCCCTTCAAAACGTCTTCCACTCCGTCAGGTTTCCTTCGGTAACAGTGGTGGGCTTCATCGTTGATCACGACGATATTGCGTTTGTTTCCAAGCTCTCTGCACACCCGACGCACCATCTGGTCAGGTGTTTCCTTGAAGCCGTTGTCACCACCTCGATTCAAGATCGCCTTGGCCAATCTGCTCGCATCGCCAAGCTCACGCTGCCTGAAGGCATGGAAATTGGTGATAAGAATCTTTGCCTTGCCGAGCTGCTCCATGAGATGGGAGGGCAGAACATCCCGTTTCTGGTAGTAATTCTCGGGATCATTAGGCAAAAGCACTCGAAGCCGATCCTTAATGGTAATACCAGGTGTTACAATCAAAAAGGTGTCGGAAAATCGAGCATCCTGAGGATTGGCCAGCTTGTTTAGGGTATGCCATGAGATGAGCATGGCCATAACAACAGTTTTGCCGGTACCCGTGGCCATCTTGAATGCTGTCCGGATGAGAAGCGGGTTGGATTTTTCATTCTCTTCTCGGACCTTGCTCTCAATCCATCCTGCCCCGTCTTTTGCAGCAACCTCTGTGAAATAGATAGCAGTCTCCAATGCTTCTATTTGGCAAAAGAACAGCTTCTTTTCTCGCTCAGGGTCGGTCCAGTATTCAAGCAGTTGAGCTGTGGTCCGTGTCACATGCGGATAGCCCATTTGACGCCACCGGCTTACACGATCCCGCACCTGATTGACGAATTCATTCTCCTTTACTCGGTCCTCGGTCCACTCGGTGTCAGGAGACACTCCCTTGCCCCTCTTCTTCGGCTTCGGAACAGGCACGAAATAGGAGCTGGGACGGCGACCTTCAATAATATCGTCGGTAATCCCTTCCTCTGAGAAGCGGAAATGACAGGAAGGTTCCTGATATGGTGAATTGATTACGGGATTCTCGATAATTACCTGTTTCACGTTTCGACCCTTATCGTAATCAGTGTGCTCAGGAAAGAATTACACCAAAGTAGGCTATAAGACCAGCTAAAATCCTCGGGACTCGCATCCTTTCATCATCTTGTCCTAATAGCTGGTCGGGGATCGATCCATCTCCCTTGATTGCGGCATTTCGGGACGAAAGCGTATTTTTCGTCATTGCCCGTAATTTTTCTTCTCAAGAAATCTTCATGTGATAAAAATCTGAAAATTCATTTCCTTGTCCAAAAAAGCGAGTGAAAAGGCGGAACCACAATGCCCAAGAAGAAGACTCAAAAACAAGCCGAATCCGTGCAGGATACTGAAGAGAAAATGGCTTACGGGGCCACAGATGAGGCGCAAGAGATTGTACCATCTGGAGAAGCGGACACCGATTCTCAAGGAACATTGCCAGCGGCATTGGGCGAGGACGATTCTGCAGAAATCTCTGAAGGAGACGTGGACACAAATCTGATTGATGATTCAGTGGAATTCATTAATGAGAAATACAACGAAAATGCCTACAAAATGGCCATTGAAATCGGAGCATATGTGCTAAAGCAGTTCTTCAACGATGACATAGCCTTAGCCGCATCCAAGAATCCTAGAAAACCGGCAAGCTTTAGAGCATTATGCAAGAATGAGAAGTTGATCCCTCGGCCCGATGCATTGAGTGTGATGGTTCGGGTTGCCGCACAAGAGAAATTCTTCTTAGAGAAGGATTTGGATACTGCCTCTCTCTCTTATTCGCACAAGGCAGAGCTTGTTAAGCTCCCCAATGACGACGCCAAAGTCAAGCTCGTAAACTCCGTCATGCAGAAGGCGCTTTCGTCTCGTGAGCTTGAGCAAAAAGTGAAGGCGATCAGGAAGAAAGATGGTCATGCAAAGGCGCTATCCCAAGTGCTTGACGCCGAAATGGACGATCCACGAAAACTGTTTGCAGAAGCAACAGTTCTGGAGATCTTCCAGGACACGGCGCTGTTAGGGCAAGAATTGAAACAACTGAAAAAGAAGAAACTCAGAAGAATTTGCGAAAAAGCGATGAAGAGAGCGGAAGAGACGCAGCGATGGTCTCATCTTTATCAAACTCTGGTTGATACCATAGAAGAAATGACAGGAGATGAATGAGCGTACTGTTGGGGCGTGCCAACAGCACGATTGTCATGAAAGTATAATGAGTTATGTTGCCTTTCTTGTCCAGTTTGTACAGGACTGCATTCTTGGAGGTTGCAATCATGGGAGAGTTATTTCTTCAATCCGCCTGAACAATCTTCCTCAGCTTGATTCCATCCAATACAGTACTTGCAGGTTTACCGGGATTCCGTCAAAGTCTCCGCAGCTTCTAAAGTCCGTCCTCAGTCCGTAGCATGTTTTGCCGAGGGCGGCGGCAAAGCCGATTTCACTTGCTGTCCCTGAGTCCACATCCGGCCCGTCCACCACGCCCAAAACAACATCACAAGACCGTATCATTTCTTCATTGGCTTTGCCGACGTGCGCTGCTACTTGCTTGAAAGCCGTTATGCGGGTATACCAATCTTGGATTGCGCTTGCTTCTTCAATGGCTGGTCGAAATGGACCTTCCCAAGGGTCAAGAACGGCGCAGCCCAGGTCATAAAGCCGCTGCTTGATGTTGTCCCTGTAAGACTTCAGCTCTGGAGAAAAGCCGAGAGGAGATGCGAGATAGACTTTGAGCATCTTTGTTCTGGAACGCATCAGGATCTCCATAGAACGAAATTTCATTCTTCGAAAGGGGTAACCTCCCCCAAAAAGAGAAGATCGCTCACAGTCGCTTTGGTTGCGTTTGATAACGAATCTCACGTCCCATCAAATCCTATATCGGGAGAGCGGTGATCGCTTGTGCGGAGCCCGAATCCTCGGCCCGCCACGATCTATACGGCTAAGATGTTTTCTCACTGTGAAAATCCAAGCAGAATCGCTCAAACTGCTTGGAAAATCCAAGGAACTCGGACTTACACGCTTGGATTTTCACACTTACTACACGAGATCACACGCTTGGATTTTCGCACTTAAACTTAATTATTCCAATTACCAGCGGCTAGTATGGGTGATATAAGGTAGAGACTCTAAGCTGCAAGTTCAGGAAGAAGCTCTAATTGAAAAGGAAGTTCTAGTTCGGGTTTAGGAGCACCAGGTTCCGTATCAGTGTTGGTTCCCGAATGCTCACGTTCAAAATCAGCCACCTGCCGAGCCTCGTTGTATCTGCTTATGTTCGGGTATAGGCAATATCCTGGTGCCTTTGCACCCGTCTCTATCTTCTTCCGATCATGAACGCTTCGTTGGTTGTAGGTGACCCATTTATCTGACCATCTGAATATACCAGATTGGAGAAGCGTTCCTGTTTGGACGGTCTCCCAGAATCCTGCCGCCACAAGCTCCCGTCTGGCCTTGGCAATGGTATCCGAGCCACTAATCCCACGTTCCTTGAGAAAGTTGCTCGGTAGGGAAAAGCACCCGTCATTTCGTAAAGGCCCTACAGAGGAATCCCGTTTGGGCTCGCCCTTATTCTTCTTGTACCAGTAGTCGAGTTGATCGAGACTCAGAATCAGCACCAGTTTTGATGACTTGCTCAGCTCGTTGAACGCATCCGAGTCGAATACCTTGCGAGGCAAGATTCTGAATCCGCCTTTGCCTCCGTCATTTGCGTATCTTTTCTTTCTTTTTTCTCCCCATTCCTCCACGGTGCGAGGCCGTGGCTTGGGTTTGGTTGTTCCGTTTGACATGTTGACTCCTCGGGCGGAGCGAGAGACTGAAACTCTCAAACCGCCCCTTTCTCCTTCTTACAGTTCGATAATAATCGTGCTCTCAAGCTCTTGAGAGTTGATTTCAGCGAATGCCTTCTGTACGGGCATTCCGTTGTTAATGAGATCCATTACGCTTTTCAAAAGCTCGATCTCATCTATGGTGAGCAGTCTTGCTTCCACATCACCGAGCATGGCCCGATATTCAGGCCGGAAATGACCATAATTCAGCCACCGTTGTAATCTGGCCGGATTGATGTTCAGCAACCGTGCGGCTGCTGTTGGGCTGTATAGAGTTTTCATTGAAATTCCTCCTGGAATTGAAATACAGAGTGTCACCGTATCGTGTCCCTCTACTATAGGAACAAGGTTAGTTAATGTTACGAGATTGGTAGTCGTGCCACGCAAAGTCCCGGCCAATTGAATAATCGACCACGAGAAGCTGATGCGGGACATGAAAGCCACTTTCCTTCAGCAGGTCGAATCCCAGGCACATTCAGTTTCTCAGACTGAACTGAGAATATAGAAGCGGTAAGTTTGCAACCGAAAATTCCGCACTTTCTATAGTATTTCTGTTTTTTTCATGTCAGGCTTAGGGTGGCTTTCTTATTGAAAGCACTCCGGTGGCCGGCTCAATATCTGCTTTAATGGATTTCCCAATAAGCAAGCCTCCGTGGTGTTATGTTCCCGATTTGAAACAAGCGCATTTGCCGATGGCAGTTCCGATGGCGAACCGAAAGAGAACTGACAGAAAGCGGGTGCTCACTTTCTTTCATCCGTAAAGGGGGCTCGGCGTTCATAAGCCTTTAAGGTGTAATCCTCTGTCAAGACTACTGGATGCCGTTTGACCGACGGGCCAAGGGGAAAAGTGGATTGACGGAAGGACTGCGGTGGGGTACGCTCAACGGGAGGACAAAAAGGCTATTAATACCAAGTCCATTTCAGATAGGTGGGACTGTCTCACCGTGTGCAGAGAAAAACAAGACTGCGCATCTTGTGCCGGATCAATTTAATCATTGTGGGCCGAAAGAAATGGAGATACGAGAAATGAATGATTATTTTCTTAGCCATGCAAGCGAAGACAAGCTTCTCGTCAAGAAGGTCTATTCTACCTTAAAAGCGAAAGGAAGAACCTGCTGGTTCGACCAAGCAGAAATACTTCCCGGCGACTCGCTAGTCGAAAAAGTATTTGTAGACGGTCTCAAGAACTGTCGGTTTGTAATTCTATTCCTTTCCAAGTCTTTTCTGTCGAAGGAATGGCCTAAGGCAGAACTTGAAACAGTTATTGCAAGACAGATCAGGGAAAACAAGAAGTCAATTGTTCCATTCCTGATTGACATCGGACACAGTGAACTTGTTTCTCAGTATCCTTATTTTGAGAGTATCTACTGCGGAAATGCTACCGACGATTTTGACCTAATGATTACTCAACTGGACAACCTAATCAATAGAGACTCAGTTCCTACGGTTACAAAGAAAACTTTGCCAATCAACCACAAAACATTGCCAAAAGATAGAAAAGAAGTGTCGCAGTTTAGTTTCGAATACGTCGTCAGCCTTCCTGAAATTCGAGAAGTGACTCGGCTTGTTGAGTCACTCTTTGTGTCATATCATCGTGCTCCGAATGACTTAAAGATTGATGTAATTGAGTTTGCAGAAGGCTCATATTATGGTCTCTGCAATTATGGGTTCTGGGGACCTGAACAAGCTACACCATACAAAAGCCTGCATCCGCAGACCTCGGTGAATGATGCGCTAAATGACGCCCTAAGAGGAATACATGCTTTCGACAGTGCAGATTACCCAAACGACCTCGTTTTCTGGGTCGAGGACGATGACAGGATCATCGATGGAAATGGTCAAGAGATCACTTTCCATGAGGCTCACAACCGAAGAAGCAGTAACATCAAGGCTTTTCGCAAAACTAACTGGACTAATACTACGATGAATGGCGGGCCCTGGTGGCTGATTTCTAAGAACTTCACAACAAAAGAGTTTGCCGTGATTGGTCCAATTGATGATGATGGACCCTACATTGAAATGTGCCTGAAGTTTCAGGAGGACGGTATTGACTTCCGGCTAGAAACCGTTCCGACAACCAAGGAAACGAAGGAAAGTCTTGAAACCTATTTCCAAAATCAATACAAAATGAAATTGGTTGAGCATGAACAACTTTACAACAAATAAGACTTCGGCCTACCTCGTCGCTCGACCCGACTGGCCTATTGTCATGCCTTTTGCTCGAAGATCTGGCGACAGCCACGCCAGTATGGCCCGCAGGTCAGCTCAGCGTTAACCGCCCCCTACCGGTTTACTATGCGAGTACGTAATCTCCCCCCTCGATTGTCTTGATGTGGGCGGAGCCGCCTCACTGACACCCATCCTTCCGCGTTTCATCTTGACCACGTCAGGCCTGGCCAGTCCAATTATGACCGACAATCTCGTCGGGATAATGGCTCACATGGGTGAATTTCCAACATTTGCCCGCACAACCACTCCCGACCGCATCTTCCCTTCTTCTCTATATTTGAGGGTCTAGAGGGTCTCTCCTTTGATGGATAGAACCTGATCAAAAGAAGTACGCACAAAAGGAGGTAACGCCATGAACGGCATGAATGGAGAAAGTGGGGGAATCGGACTGATAATCCTGCTGGTCTTGCTTTACATCATTTTCAACCCCATTCCTGGTCCCATTGACGATGCGGCGGTGGCGGCCATTGGAGGATACCAAGCCCTGAAGAGACTGTAATGCCTACGCCCGGATTATATCTAAGAATAAACAGAATACCTCAAGAAAGGAGCGCAATATGGGCACAAACGGATTCCGAGAAGACGAGCTGGTCAGCCGTCGAGTCAAGGTGAACGGTGAAATGCAGACCAGGATCTTCCCTGTAGTTGGCGGCCGCCTGAGGCTGGCTCATGAGGAAAATCAAAGTCTCAACCTGCAAACCGAGATGGTGAATTGGGACGGTCAGTTTGCGATCTTCAAATGCTGCGCCGTTACGAACAAGGGACAGTTCATGGGCTATGGGACAGCAAACAGCCAAAGAGATGCAAAGCTGGCCGAATCGTTGGTTGAATTGGCTGAAACACGGGCAATAGCCAGGGCGCTGCGGTTTGCCGGATACGGTATGGAGTTCACTTCCGCTGAAGAAGTTTCGCATGTGGCCGTCGCCGAACTCGAAAAGGAGCAGACCACAGGCAAAAAGCCCACACCAGTCTTCCCTGAAGGCAATGGGAACGGCAAAGTGGAATCAAAAGGGTCAAGTGAGGCTATTAATCCGGGCGGGAATGGATCTAAATGCGGTCCCGGAAGAGCGACTACAGCGCAAGTGAGAGCATTGTTTGCATTGACCCGCAAAGCCAATTACCGAGACGAGGATATTCAATCTCTCATCAATCCGTTCAATGCTACCCGCTTTGAGGAACTGCCCCGAGAAGCCGCATCGCAACTGATCGGCTACTTACAAACCGAAGCTGCCGCATAAGCCAAACACGCAATCACAACCAAATAAAATCAAGGGGGCGGGGGCGTTACAGGAGCGTACTGACAGTGCCCCCCACGTTCTCGCCTCCTGACACAGAGGAGAAAATCTATGTTCAGATTTCCCTGCTTTTTGCCTAAACCCAAGTCCAAGAAAAAGAACCTGATCCGTGAACTCCGAAGGCTCGTCAATCAGAGGAATTATTGGAGAAACAGAAGCCTTGAACGCAGAGGCAGGAGGAGAAGATGAGGACAGCACAAGACCACGATCACCTGTCGTATTCGCAGATCAACTGCTTCCTGACATGCTCATTGCGGTACAAGTTCCAGTACGTAGACACTATCCCGCCTGCGTTCACCCCCGTGTCCCTGGCCTTCGGTGTTGCCATCCACGAGGCGGCAGCGGCCTACTACCAGACGAGGCTTGAGGGAGACGAGCTGAATCCTGACCAGCTATGGGACGTATATCGAGATTGCTGGCAGCGGGCAGAAAAGATCAAGTATTTCAATGGAGACAACGAGAAATCCCTCACAGAGAAGGCAAAGAACATGCTCACGGTGTTTCACGAGAGCCGTGACCCTTCCATCACCGTGCTGGGTGTGGAGGAGTTCTTTCAATTACCGCTCGGTGGGGTGCCTCCCCTTGAGGGCTATATCGACCTGATTGAACAGACTCCTGACGGCACCATCACGCTCGTTGACCTGAAGACCGCAGCAAAGAAGCTGTCGGATAGTAATGCTCACAGCAGCATACAGCTCACTGCTTACGCTTTGGGTGCGGAGACGCTGGGATTCGATCCTGACGCCCTCAACATGCGTCTCGATGTTGTTACCAAGACGAAGAGCCCGGAAATGCTGACGTACGAAACAACTCGCACCGACGATGAGCGGCACCGCTTCGTGAGGCTGGTCTACGGCATCTGGAACGCAATAGAGCGGGAAGCCTTCTTCCCTCGGGAAGATTGGCACTGCGCTCAATGCGCCTGGGCTCAAAACTGCCGAGAATGGTGAAAGGAGGACCATATGGCGAAGTCCAAAGATGTGAACCGAGGTATGACCGATATTGTTGCCTTGGTGCCCACGAGCCAAGTCACAGTCATGCCGCCTGACTCCGGGGTCATTGGCAGTTTCCTCGATAACGTGCGGAATATCTTCAAAGCCAGGGCCATGAGAATGAACGGCCTGCTCAAACGTGTAGATGAGACCGGCCAAAGAATGGAGGCTTTGTTGCGGACGGCGGCGGAGAGAGCCGAGGCTGCGGAGTCAGCCTTGGAGCAGAACCTCCTGAAAGAGGGCCTGCTGCCTGAAATACCGCCCAAAGACCCGAAAGAGGAATAATACGATCAGAGGCGCCTAACGCCATTACAGAACAAAGCATTGGCTGATCTGCCATCATATCGAGACCTATATTAAAGGTCTCGTTTTCCCCAATTATTTGACAAAAATGTCCAGGTCTAAAACGAGCGGGAATGTCACACAGTGGGTGAGATGAACAGAGGAAGCCATTCGCTCAGAAATATAGTGACCATGTGACCGGGGTGAATGATCTCCCCCCAGCAGTGTAGCCGATTTTGCAGGCGCTTTATTAAATCGGGAATTGTGCAATCGGTATAACCAGCTCAACCAATCAATTATTGTGCTGAATACCTGAGAAAAACCGCTGGGGGGGGAGGGGCTTAACTGATTTGGAAAATGCGGTAGGAGTCCCATAACTCTATCCTACCTAAAGCAATAAATTCGGGCCGTGCGAAGTCTAAGGATGTCATTCGCATGGGTACTGGATCTTCGCCAAGGCCCGTCAATCTTGCGTTCCATCACGTCGAAGCCCTTACTCGGCTGTGTGGGCTCATCAGCCTTAAGAAGAAGATAACCGATCCAGGGGGAGACGGCTTCTGTGGCAGAAAGTTTGAGATTCATTTCATACCGTGAACCCATGTGGCACAAACAGGTGCAACCTCGGACTGAAAGAAGCGACAAAGAGCCGGGCTCACTACCCTACTCCCCCCACCGAAATCCTTGCCTCGTTTCGATAAATTCGAGATGCGACCCAAAAGGAGATCCTGGGCACCTTGATTTTCTCATCTCAAAGAGGATTTCAAAGATGTCGTTGCTGACATGCAACTACTATGCCATGCGGACAACATGCTGATATCTCATCCTGACAAAAAAAACGTGACAGGAAGCGCCGATTGGCGATAATAAGCGCCACCATCAAACAGGGAGCGTATTCATTCATGGAAAATAGCTTGACAGGGAAATTCCTGAAGAGCCTTAGACTCCTCCTGGAAATGACACAGGAGAAAATGGCCGGTGAATTCGGTATGTCGTCATCTAGGCTGCGTGATATTGAGCAGGAAAAAGTACCAATTAGTACTCGCCTAGAGACAAAAATAATGAAGCGCCTTCCAACCCTTCTTATTAGCCGATTTGGCGATTCGGTGTGTCTTGATATGGAACACAGGGAAATGGGGCTTTCCGATTGGGAGAGAATTCTGCGATTCGTGGCCTACGTGTCACCCGAATCCATTGAGGAACGGCAAATTCCCCAATTGGCGGACAAATTTGTTCGTATCTTCATATGGGATGCCAGAAGCGACTTTGAACGCAAGAGCGATGAAACATGGCGGAATTTCAGAAGGCCACTATGCGAGTGGCTAGAACTTGAGAAGTCTATTCCTTTCAAGGAGGTAAACGAGGAATCCTGTAATCCCTCCACCCCAGACGTTACAACAATTGGCGAAACGATGCCGGGGGGCCCGGCTGGATCTGAATTCGGGGTATCTACCCCCGACAGTGAATCGGAATTCACATCGAGAATCAACGCCAAGCTCCTGGAGAGACTCTATAAGGAAGCCGAAGACAGAGGTTTGACTTTTGGGGAGTTAATGGAATCAATAGTGAACTACTACTTTGAATCGAAGCGGGTTTTCATGAAAGAAGGGAATCCGTCAAATGACCCGGTGTCGGGGTAAGTATAGGAGGTGAAAAACAGAACCGACGCCCTTCCGATCAAAGCCGAGCGTCGGTTCGCTGCAAATTAGCTGGAAATCACCCGGCGAGTTGCCGGGGTTCAGCACGTATGCGTCTAGAGTATACTCTCACTACAAGGAGTATGCAAGATATTCCCCTCCCCAATATCTTGAGTCGCATCTGATTGAACCTTCCGCAACTTGGTGGTCCTGATTTCTAAGCACAAATGATCATGACGATACGGCAGGGCAGGATGCCACATGCCCGAAAGGTGAATTCAATCGGGCTTCGGCAGCCGAGGGACAGCTACGTTCTGAAATACGCACTGCTAATCGTCAATTATTCCCATTCGTTGATGGGATATTCACCAAGACAAGAAAGGAAGGAAAGCACTCATGAACAAAGAGAAGCCTGAACCTGCGAAGATCATAGGAAAAGTGGAGCTGAAAAAGGACGATGCCGCAAATGCTCCCGAAAACAACTTGGAAATGGAGGCGAAAAGCGCCGAAGAAGGCGACAAGGTTGATTCTGAGCCTTCGGAGACCGGCGAAACACCTGAACCTGAAATCAGGGCTCAAACCATAACCGACAACGAGTCCGCTGAACGATTCATGGCCCGATTTGCAGGCAAGAGCATGAGTACCGCTGTAGGGGGCACCCCTTATGAAATGTTCAAAAACGGGATGTTCAAAGGCGTGTACCAGTCCACCTCCGAGCAGGTGGCGACGAACATCAAAGGGATAATAATCGCCACTATCTTCCAGGCTTACCTGATCATAGGGTACTATTTGGTTGCCGTGTTCTTCGACAGCGACGAAAGCCAGGCCTTTTCAAAAAATCCCCACAAGGAGACCTCCCTCAATGACCTGGCCAAGCGGGACGATATTCCCTTCACCAGACAGAAACTGACCGACTGCATCAAAGCGGCAGCGGTGGACAAGGAGTTGCACACGCTCGGGGAATACGACGAGCACTTGAATTACGAGCACGAGCTTCAAATTGCCCGCCTCAAGAAGCAGGAGCAAAGACTGGCGGTTGCTCGGATCACCATTGTGAACAAACTGACCTCCAATGAACTCAAGAAGCTGATCGACAATATGCTTGGGAAAAGAGCTTCCCAAGACAAGCAGATCGGTCGAACGCTTATCAGGCAACTACGTGAA
Organism: Desulfomonile tiedjei; assembly: GCA_016212935.1. Classification (GTDB taxonomy): domain Bacteria; phylum Desulfobacterota; class Desulfomonilia; order Desulfomonilales; family Desulfomonilaceae; genus Desulfomonile; species Desulfomonile tiedjei_A. Next base: position 12,003 of record JACRDE010000180.1, read on the forward strand.
TTCGTCCGGCTTGCTTCCGACGAAGATGTTCGGTCCTTTATTGCGGAAAAAGACCGCTCCGCAGTGCTGGATCATACCGAGACAGCTCAATTATTGGATTTCAGTGGTAAATTCAGGCAAACCGTATCGGGTTCACAGGAAATGTTGAAGCAATTGGAGGCGAATCTACGACAGAACTTTCAGGAAAAACAACAAGAAAAACAACTGAAAGATACTCAAGATTCCTCCGACCTCGATACTTAAAATGATTGATTAATTGGTACACTTGTCGGATTTCCGGCAAGTGTACCTCCCGGTTCCATACTGCATGACGCTGGTGGGCGTTAGTCTTGAATCTCCATTCAAATCTTCATCGCATAGTTGGGCTCGTTTGGAACAGCCGGAATAGTGAGGGTGATATGGAACGACAAATGAAAAATGATTCCGCCAAGTGCGATGATCGTGCCGCTTGTATTCTTTACACTGACTCCGATGTTGCCAATATCCTGTTATTACCTAAGAAAATGATACACAAGCTTGTTCGAGAGAAAAAGCTCGCCTGTGTACAAATAACCCCCCGCATAAGACGGTTCACCCCTGAACAGGTCCAGCAATACATTGATTCCCATTCCACCCCGCCGCCGGTTGACAAGAAAGACTCCAGGCCCGTATCATCCCCTCCCAGGAAAGGGGGCGATGCCAAGGAGAGTCGCCTAGAAAAGGCTAAGGATTCGTGGGCATCTCTGAAAAAGGAGATGTCACGATGGACGTGAAGAAGAAGGGCAAGGTTTATTACGTGCGTTTTCGGCAGGGTGACGGAGTGGAGCTTGCTGCTTCAACTCGCACCCCGCTAAAGAGAGTTGCCGTGGGAATCGCCGGTGCCATAGACAGAGCAGTACGGACCCGAGACTACGCTTCCCTTGACCCGGAAGCCCGAGAAGTGGCCATGAGACTTTTCAAAGACAAGCTGGATGATTTCCTGCCTGGATTGAGAAAGGTGGACAACCATGAGCGGGGTATGAGTCTCTGGGAGGCCATGCAATATTGCCTCACCTACCCGGAAATAACGGCAAAGGGCGAGGAATACCGCGACCGTTTGAAGGGGTGTTTCTGCCACCTGGTTCTCAAACTGGGTAAGGACCGGAATATCCAGGCCATCGGGATCAGGGACCTGGAGCAGTACAAAAGTGACCGGCTCAAGGAAGACGCTGCCCCTGGAACGGTGAATAAAGAGCTTACGGCGCTCTCGAAGCTGTTTTCCGTGCTTGTGAAGAACGATTTTCTGGACAGGAACATTGTGCGGGAAGTTCCGAAGTTGTCGGAGAAGGACAACCTGCGTCAGGTGTACGTGGCATATTCGGATTTCGCCAAAGTCCTGACCCATCTGCCGGACTGGTACGCCCCTATGGTGTTGACTGCATACTATACCGGGATGCGCCAAGGCGAAATTCGCAATCTGACCCGAAGCCAGTTGGACCTGGACCGGCGAGTAATAAGATTGGGACCCAAAGACACGAAAGAGAGAAGCCATAAGCGAGTCCCGATTCACGATGACCTCGTGCCGGTGCTGGAGCATGCTCTGAGCAGTGAGGCTGAAGGAACGGACAACGTGTTCCTGCGGGACGGGAAACCCATACCGAGGACTCAGATGAGAAGGTATTGGGAGAGCGCTGTGCGCAATTCTGGTCTCCCGTCTTCGTTCCATTTCCACGATATCCGACACGTGTGGAAGGGAAATGCGCGTCGCAGCGGCATCGACCCCGAAATACGGGAAGACATCATGGGGCACTGGTGGGCAGGGAAGAACGTGAACACCCGCTATGGCTTCATCAGCAACGACGAGCTGGTCCAGGCAATCGACCGCTTCACGGTAGACAATGGTGACACGGAAATTTGGGTGCCAGAGAGAAAAAAGAAAACCCGACAGGGACAAGCTGCCGGGAAAAAGTGGGGACAGTTTGGGGACACTACCCATTCTGACCCTGGTCATGAAGACCACAACTTATTGTAATCGTTGGCAGTCCCAACCGGTTTCGAACCGGTGTCTCCGCCGTGAGAGGGCGGTGTCCTAGGCCTCTAGACGATGGGACCATCTACATATTTCATATCAAATTCAAAGCCGCGTTGTCAACCAAAGTAAGCATTCACTTGGGTGCCGCGATTTCTTGTCAGGGATGATTCGAGTGAAACCGGGCAGATAGGAGTCAGCAAGGAATGGTTTTCGGTCATCGTATGGGGTACATGACGTTTGGGGCCCGATGTATCCGCGCGGAGCACCGAATATGGAAAAGCGAATATACGACGTATAGCAGTTGCCAAAAGTTTTGACCGATTGCTCGTTTATTTTTCTCGCGTTCCGGTCGAGAATGTGATTTTTTCTTGGGCATGGCTCGTCTACCGAACATACCCAACGCCGAGAACTGCACCCTGGCAGAGCTGGATACTGCTGCGGGCGCTGCGGCATCGAAGCGTAGTCATG
>JACRDE010000181.1 GCA_016212935.1 Desulfomonile tiedjei
ACAAAGCTTTCCTGAGGCTCGACTCTGCTGCAAAGGCGTCCATTCGTGCTCAGGATCTTACACGCCAATTGCTGACGTTATCACAGGGCGGTGCGCCTATCAAGAAGACTTCGTCGATTTCTGAACTGATGAAGGACGCAGTAATTTTTGCATTGAGAGGTTCCAACGTAAATTCCGAGTTCCATTTGGCAGAGGACCTCTGGCCTATCGAAATAGACGAAGGCCAGATAAGCCAAGTGATAAACAATCTGGTGATAAATGCGATTCAAGCCATGCCGCAGGGAGGCACGTTGGAGGTTCGAGCGCTAAACACTGTCGTAAGTAACACCCAGGGACTGCCGCTGAAACCTGACAAATACGTGAGGATTTCTATTTCAGATGACGGATTGGGCATTCCCCACGACCATATGGACAAGATTTTTGACCCATATTTCACTACCAAGAAAAAAGGGAGCGGGCTGGGCCTGGCAACATGCTATTCGGTTATCAAGAAACACGACGGCCACATTAACGTGAAATCGGAAGTCGGTGTTGGTACTACGTTCTACTTTTATTTACCGGCTTCGTCCAAATCGTCCGGCACCAAGGATTCAGACGAAAAGTCACATAAGCAAAGCAAGGGTAGAGTCCTCGTGATGGACGACGAGGAGCTGGTACGAGATCTCGCGCGGGAACTTCTCGTGGTCTTGGGCTATGAGGTCGGACTGGCCAAAGACGGGACAGAAACCATAGCCGTGTACGAGAATACCCTGCGTTCGGGAAGGCCTTTCGACGTGGTTATAATGGATCTTACCATTCCCGGCGGCATGGGAGGAAAAGAGACGATTCAAAGGCTCCAGAGGATTGATCCGAAAGTAAGGGCGATAGTGTCAAGCGGGTATTCAAATGACCCTGTTATGGCAGAGTATGATCTTCATGGTTTCATGGGGGTGTTGCCCAAACCGTACAATGCGGACGATCTAGCCAGGATCTTGAACGAGACACTCGGATCTCGCGATCCTGGGGCCCCTTCCTCGGAGACGACCCGCAGGCCGTTCGAAGTCTGACGAGGCTATCCAGGTGATTGTTGTGGAGACGCTCCAATGCATTCTGTTTCGGAGACTTGTATGCGAAAGGTAAAGATCAGCGCCCGAGAGATCACCGCTGACATAAGAGCAGGTTCGACCAATTCGGCATTGGAATCAAAATACAATCTGAGTGCGGATGGTCTGCAATATGTCCTGCGAAGGCTTGTGGATGCGGGTGTACTTACACAGCTCGAACTCTACGAACGAACTCCTCTTACGGAAAGTGATGTAATGAGAGCCTTCTCCTCGGAAGGACAAGTGTTCAAGTGCCCCGTTTGCGGAAAGACTATTCCGCCCCAGATGGACGAATGCCCCAATTGCGAAGTTATTACTCAGAAATTCGAAGACAAATTTTTTATTGAGACCCTCGACATCATGTCCATCAGCGAAACCGCTGAGGCGATCGATGATGATGATTCGGAAGCATTGAAACAAGATCTGTTCGATTTTTGCAGACGAAGAGAGGTCGATGAAGTCAGGCGGTTGTTGACCAGCGGCTTTGACGTGGATGTGACGCTGCCTGACGGTACCACCCCGCTCATGGTAGCTGCTCAGGTGGGGAGCGAAGATCTAGTGGAATTGCTTCTTCAGTTCGGAGCTAAGCTAAACGCTTCAGACAATTTGGGGGCAACGGCCTTGACCTGGGCGTCTAGAAACGGACACAGGGGTACTATTAGGCTTCTCTTGATAAAAGGCGCTACTGTTCAGAACCCCTCGCGAGGCCAGGGCCCCTCAAATGGCGGCAATGGACCCAAAAATGATACTGAAATAGCCGCCCGGACCGTGGAATCCAAAAAGACAGCTGCGGACGGTTCTCGTCTATTCGAGTTCGTTTCGGGCGATCTAACGATCAAAGCCAATTCCAGAAGCAAAGCCTTGCTGAAGGCCTGCAGCAGGGGGCGGCTCGATGCGGTTGAATTGCTGGTCAAAGCTGGAGTACACGTAGATTCTCGAAGCAAGTACGGCAACACGCCATTGATGAGGGCTGCTTTCAAGGGGCACACCACTGTTGCGGCTTTCCTTCTCAAAATGGGAGCTGACATCAACGCAGAAAACACCCAGGGAAACACAGCACTGATGGCAGCCGTTCTCTCCGACAAAAAAGACATGGTGGAGTTTCTCTTGGCAAGAGGGGCCAATGTAAACCCATCGAACGTCGACTCAAACTACCCGCTCACCGTGGCTGCCATGTCGGGAAATCTGCGAATTGCGGAAATCCTCTTGAACAGCGGCGCCAATGTCAATGCTAAAAACAACGATTGGGACTCTCCACTGATGAAAGCAACCGACGTCGACCATTTCGGCATGGTGAAATTGCTATTGGAACAGGATGTCGACGTAAACGCGGCGAACAAGTACGGTAACTCAGCGTTGATGAAAGCAGCGTACAGGGGAAATGCAGATCTGGTAAAACTCCTGCTTGAAAAGGGCGCAGACAAGGATGCACGGAACAAATACGGCATCACGGCTTTGATGAAGGCTTGCTACAAAGGCCACAGCGAGGCTGCGGAGCTATTGCTTCAATATGGCGCTGATCCGACGTTGCGAGACAATGAAGGAAAGACCGCCCAGACCTGGGCTGCCATGAACGCCTCCTGGGAAGTAGACAAGCTTCTGAGACAGTACGGCCTGAAGACAAACAGATGAAGGGTAAGAGTTTTCCAGTAATCGTATATAGTCCAAGCGCTTAGAGCTGCCAATTGGCGCGACGTCCACAACGGGGACTGAGTAATCGATCAGGATTCTCTGTTGATATTGTATCGATTTGCGCCTTTTGACATGCTAGTAGGTGGCCAAACAAATAATACCGATTCTCAATCGCCTGCGAAATGGCAATTTGTTTTCAAACAAACGACTCTTGGACAGGCGAGAGGCCCCTTTCATCCCAACATCCGTGGCGGAAGTGGCCACAACGAAGAATGAAAACATATCGGTGTTAGGCGGCGCATCTTCGGAGTGAAGCGGGCTTGCTGCAGATGATGCCCACTTTGTGACGAATCAGTATACCAGGGGGCAGGGCCGTTGGCCCATCCGCAATACCATTTCGCTTTCAAATATATAAAGTCGGGGAGGCACTTCTTATTAATAACGTTCGATTTCTTGTTTTGTCGAGAAGACGTTGGATTGCGATCGATGTAACTTACTGCTTCTATGAGAGAAATCGGACGAAGTTTGGTTGCGGCCGCAGGCAGCGTCCTGTAAGAGTTTCCCCCCAATCTTACTTCTTTAAATGCGAATTCCTATGAAAATCACCTGACGATTGGCTGCCAGGGTTGGGGAGGTATTCCGGTCGGGGAGGCGCGGGCTTTGGTTTCAGCCGCCAGTTTTTGCAGGATCATGATGATCAACTCCGTTGGGGTGTGCCGGCAGGTGAAAG
>JACRDE010000182.1 GCA_016212935.1 Desulfomonile tiedjei
CTTTTTTCACCTTCTCAACACAAATTCAGTGTATCCCCTAAAAGTTGTGTCTTTCCCGGATGACTATATCGAGTCGTTATTCCTTCTGAAGTTTTATGAATTGCTACTTAACGAATATAAGATGGTTTCAATTGATCTTATTCCGAAATCTGTTCCTTGCAGCAATGACATCACCTATGACCACGTAATGTCGCTTATGCATGCCTTCAGAGGTTTGGCTAATCACTCTCGGTTCCAAGTCGTTACCGACGGACCTAAGACGGGGGGGGTGAATGTTCTCAAGTTGGATGAAGGAGTGTGGAGGCGAATGGCTGACGCTTTCATTGTCGACGTTCGTGGAGCAAGGAACTATGAAATGATGCAAGGGCTAAAGAAACAAATGTTTTTCGGTTTCATGGTGTGCCGCGATTTCAGCGTCTCGGTCTCTGGTTTAAGCCCTCGAGATAGACCGTTAGTATTTATCCGCCATCTTCAAGGTGAGCGTTCTTTTGATGGATTCAAGCAAAGGCATCTCAGGAGTCATCCCGATGGGTATATGTTAGCTAAAAGGACTATTTTCGACAATAAAGCCAAATTGGAAGGAGGCCACATCGCGCAAATAGCTAAGTCTGCCGGGGCGCAGCCTTCTGAGCGGTGGCACGCCCTTGCGAAATTCTACAGTGCTAACGCTTTGGATTTTGACAAGAAATGGGGAGGTATTCTCGAAGAGGAGGTCAAGGCTTACCTCGACAAGCTGTCCGGAAGAATTCTAGTTATCGGGTGTGGGTCGGGCAAAGAAGTTGACTACTTAGCTGAACGAACTAGAACTAGAACCATTTTCGGCTTCGACTTTAGCAGTGAGGCTATTCTGATTGCCAGAATGAAGTATCATGACCTACGCGACAATTTCCTTGTAGAGGACATGTACAATGTCGAGTATGTCCTGGGTGGTGAATTTGATGCGGTAGTCGCTAACGCGAGTTTGCTGCATCTCCTTACGCAAGACGACCTGACGATAGTCCTCCAGAAGATTAGAAGTCGCCTTAGAGACGGGGGCCTCCTTTTTGTCAGACTTATTCATAAGGTTGGATGTGCGCTTCTGGATATGGACGACGATTCTTTTCAGGGTTTAATTACCCCAACGGTAAAAGAGTCTCTAAGAGAGTACGTGTGTAGCAACAAGAAAGGAGAGTTTATTGATGTAAACGATCTGATTCAACCGCATAAGAGCGGGGTCCTAAGTCCACATGTTTTTCAGAAGCTCCTATCAGTAGCTATACCGCTCAGAGAAGAAATCGACGGACACGAGGAGAGAGGTGAGGTCCGATGGTTTGTATATTTCACACCTGACGAGTTGCGAAACATTATCCTTGCCTCTGGATATAAGATTAGGGAAGAAATCGTGGTTCACCCACACCGGTCCGTGCCCACTGTAAGCTGGTTGTCAGCCTTACTTGAGAAAGTTTAGGTGAATAACCCCGTCCAGATGGGTACGGTCACGGGGACGTAATTGGGCAGGTAGTAAGAGAGACGTTCTTCAGTTATGGTTCGTGTAGGGATTGAGGCAATGAACTCTGGATTGTAACGAACACATGGAATCGGCAGGCTTCCGAATGGAATGGGGTCACCCATTGAAAGTAACAGTTTAGTCCCTTTCCCCAAGGGGGACAATAGCAAAGGGTCAGGTCTGCTCTTGACTCTTATTTGTTTCATTAAGTAATAAGAGTCAAGAGCAGACCTGACCCTTTGACAGGAGGGAAATGGTACTTCTCGCAAAAGTCCAGGTAATAGCGCAGCCATTTTTTAAAATAATTTGTCAAGATAATATTTATCATTTATAATGGGTTACAAAAAATATGAGAAGTTTGACAAACCATAAATCAACCCAAAAAAACAAAGGGTCGATGCTTCTGTCTCCTTACTGCTCCATTTCCTATAGGAAATATCCTCCACCTCCTGGCCTTCCACTCTATTTTTTTCCTTGACCACGTTTTCCCCTATGTTATAGTCCTTCCATCCAAAAGCAAAGTCATATCAAAGAGTCACAAACAACAATGGACGGGCGGAAAACCAAGACGACTTGATTAACCCTGGAAGAAATGGCGCAATACCTGAAGATGGGCACGCCATAGCCGATTTGAAAGGTTTTTGTTAATAAGCGAACAGGGTCTCCATATATACGACAAAGGAGGTTAAACAGAAACTGGATAACATTAAAAAAGAGAAATTATCCATCCTTACAAATGTGAAATACTTAAATAGTTAGGTTTAGTTGTATTATCTGCTTTTATTGAATATGCTAGAATTTCCTGATATTTTCCAAAAAATTGTTCAATAACCTGGTCGGCGAAGAAGGAAGGATAACAGATGACAAGTACAAACGACATGCCACCAATTGAGGCTTATAGTGGTTCTGAATCCTATTTGTTTGTAAGCTATTCTCACATGGATAGCCAATTGGTCTTCCCTGAAATCCGATACCTCCACGAGCAGGGGTATAGGATTTGGTATGACGAAGGTATTGATCCAGGCAATGAATGGCCTGATATGGTAGCCAAGGCACTAAAAGGGGCTACGCAGTTTCTCGTGTTTGTTTCGAATCAGGCCGTGACGTCTAAGAATGTTCGCAATGAGATCAACTTCGCACTCAACCATAACAAACCTTTTGTTGCGGTTCATATCGAAGAAACAGCTTTACCGACAGGCCTCGAGTTACGCATGGGGGATATTCAGGCAATACTCAGATACCGTCTTGACATTGCACGTTATCACAAGCAACTGGAGAGAGCCCTTAAGCAAAATGTTCGTTCACAAGACAATCTGGGCACCATTATCTCATCAAGGCAGCCAGACGACAATAACCTGTTATTCCCCGAAAGCAACTCGAGTATTCAACTCCCGTCAGTTATCATAAATGACGGAAGCCCCCTTTTGTCCGATAGTCGACTTACCGAGGAAGAGACAATCCATCTCGCTCACCAAATTGCCATCTATGGTACCGATATCGCCATGAAAGGTACCAAATTCGCGAGATTTGGAGATATGGATGTCGCAGATCCTAAAGAAATAGACGGTTACATAGAAATCAGAGACATAGTAATTGAATACTTAAAGAGGTCACAAAGAGTTCCCTTATCAGTTGCAGTTTTCGGCCCGCCCAACACAGGTCAGCTCTTTTGCGTTCAACAAGTGACTCTAAGTGCAATTCTCGTAGATTATGAGACCTGCGTTTTCGATCTATCAAACTTTAGAGACCTTGAAGAATTTACAAAGGCATTACATCAAGTTCGGGAAATCGGCATATCAGGGAAGATTCCCCTCGTATTTTGGGAAGGCTTCGATGCCAACCATTTTAGATGGTTAGAATTTTTTATACCGATAATGAGTTCAGGGTCATTCGTAGATAACCTAAAGAAATATCAAATAGGCAATTCAATTTTCGCATTTATCAGTACCAAGTTTTCACGGTTCAAGTCATTCACAGAGGCGCCCCTTGACGACTACGTGTCTGCCTTCGATGATCACAAGGGTCCTGACTTTGTTAGTTGCTTAAGAGGTTACTTGAATCTTATTGGTCTCAACCCTTCTATTCCTGAAGGTGAACTCAGCTCTAATCAAAGTGTTTCAAATGATACATACTTTGTGATTCGTCGCTCCGTCTGGTTGAGACACATACTCCATAGAAGGACTCCCGATCTTTTCAGAGAGATTGAAGGTAAACTTGTTATAGATATTGCCCCGGGTGTCCTAAACGCATTCTTTCGTATCCAACATTACAAACACGGCTTACGGTCGATGGAAGCAATCGTTGACATGAGCAAATTGGCTGGGAAGAATGCTTACGAATCTCAGTCGTTACCATCAAAGCACCAGCTTGATTTGCAAGTGGATGCAGAAGAGTTCTTATCGCTTGTGAAAGCCAATTAGCTTGAAGCCACATGAAGCAGAATGCCGAGGTGCTGCACTGGATCGCCGAAACAATCGGCTACTAATGAGCTTTTTTTTATATATGACGTTCGTCACGAAGAAAATATAATCAAGGATTTCAATATGACCCCAAAACAATTATAACTATCAGACAGCAGGTGGTACAAACGATTTCATGTGTCCGGTACGCAATCTGAATGGGAGATAGGAGGGAATAAGATGGCCAAGACGGAGTCTAATACAAAAAGTAAACCGATAGTAGTTGCAGGGGACGTAACGATCGACTGGCTGGAAGTGGGCACCTTGCCTGATGAAACCGATGGCGCGTACAACTGGCGCACCTATCCGGGAACACGGCAAATTGCAAGACCCGGAGGCGCCTTGTTGTTGGCCGATTTTGTGAAGGCGGCCTCGGACGCCACGGTAATCCCCCATGAATTGGCAGATATCGAGAGTATCCCCCCTGAGAAGATAATACATTCTATTGCCGTCCTTGAAAAGTTCCCCTATTCAACCTCTGAAAAGGATACGAAAAATAAACTCTATCGCATAAGCCAACACAAAGGGTTTGCCGGAATCGAACATGGCCGACAGTTCTTTGCCCCTATCAAAGGAGATATCGCTAACCCAGCCGTCGTGGTTCTCGATGATCCCGGTAATGGATTCCGAACGGAGGATGCGGTATGGCCCGTTGCGCTTAAGAAGGGCGGGAAACCCCTGGTCATCTTCAAGATAAGCCGTCCATTCTCGAAAAGTCCTCTCTGGACGTTACTGCAAAAGGAGCATGCCGAACGTTTGATTATCGTGGTCAGTGGAGATGACTTACGAAGAGAGGGCGCCAAAATTAGCAGACGCCTCTCCTGGGAGCGTACGGCTCGAGATTTTGTATGGCAGATGTCCTGTAATCCGCATCTCATGGCTCTAAATAGCTGCGCCTATCTCATAGTGAGATTTGGTGTGGATGGCGCAATCCTCTACAGACGTCGCACCGGCACCGTTGAATCGATATTGTTCTATGATCCCAAAGTTGAGGAAGATGGTTTCAGAGATGACTATCCCGGGACAATGCAGGGACTCAGCTCCGCCTTTGTTGCCGCCCTCACCGGGTGTCTTTACCGGAAAGGTATTGATACCATAGGGGAAGGGGTCCGCGAGGGTATCCGGAGTTCGCGCCTACTGTGGCAGTTGGGTTTTGGCAATAACCTGGCAACGCTCAACTACCCGGTAAAGGAGATCTTTAATCAGTCCGGCCCCACTTCAATTACTGACATTGTTATCCCGAACCCATCGGCGCCAGGCAATGCAGACCCCGACTTCTGGTGCATAGCGAATGAACTTACAAAAAGGGGAATGGAGGATGCGGCCCGAAATTATGTCCTCAATGGAAACGATCCCGTTCTCGACAGGGTTCCTGCCGGCCGGTTCAGGGGCTTAGTCACCATCGATCGTTCTGAAATAGAGAGCTACCGGAGCATACGAAACCTGATTCGTGAATACCTCGATGGGAACAAATCAGGCAATCCATTGTCCATCGCTGTCTTCGGCAAACCAGGATCAGGGAAATCCTTTGGGGTAACCGAAGTGGCTGAGAGTGTGGCTCCGGGGCGTATAGAGAACAAGGAGTTCAACCTTTCTCAATTTGAATCAACGGAAGATCTCATTGCCGCTTTCCACAAAGTGAGGGACATAGCCCTCGGCAACAAGGTCCCCATCGTATTTTTTGATGAATTTGATTCCGACTTTCATGGGAGGCTGGGCTGGTTGAAGTATTTCCTTTCTCCCATGCAGGACGGTAAGTTCAGGGACGGTGAGACGAGCCATCCTATCGGAAGGGCAATCTTTGTCTTTGCAGGAGGGACGTGCAGTACCTTTGAAGAATTCTCAGGAGAAAAGGACTGTTCAATAAAGACCGCCGGCAGCGCGACACCAACAGAATCAGAAGTGGCGGAAGACTCCCGCAAGAAGGCCTTTAAGGAAGTGAAAGGACCTGACTTTGTGAGCCGCCTCCGTGGATTCGTCAATATAAAAGGCCCTGACCCTACCGATGGCGATGACACGCGGTACATGTTGAGACGAGCTATTTTACTTCGTTCGCTGCTGTCACGAAAGGCGAAACATCTCATCGACCACAGCGGCAGGCTCGCGATTGATGAGGGTATTCTTCGGGCGCTCCTTAAAATTCCGGAGTACAAGCATGGAGTCCGCTCCATGACTGCCATAATGGAGATGAGTCTCCTTGCAGGGAGGAAGTCCTTCGAGCAAGCAGCGTTACCTTCCCCTGAACAGCTTGAACTTCAGGTCGATGCGGATATGTTCTATAGGTTGGTCATGCGCAACGTGCTTCTCGGGGGTGAGAGGGAAAAAATTGCTCAAGCCATCCACAAAACATACCTGAAAGATCAAAAAGCTAAAAAGATAACAGGCAAGCCAGCACTGGTTCCATGGAACAAACTGGACGAGGCTTTCAGGGAGTCAAACCGCCAACAAGCCGACCATATTCCGACTAAGCTCAATGCCATCAGATGTAGCTTTGCCCCTGTAAGGAAAGGTGTGAAACCGGATCGCATCAGATTCACCAAGCCCGAAATTAAATTCATGGCCGAGATGGAGCATGAGCGCTGGAACAGCGAGAAATTCCTTGCCGGTTGGAGCTATGGGAAAGTTCGTAAAAACAGAAAATTGATCCATCCCAACTTGGTTGAGTGGGATAAGCTTCCGAATAAAATCAAAGACTACGATAGGGACACGGTTCGGGCAATGCCCGCTATCCTGGCGAAAGCGGGATTTGAGATATTCAGGGTATAGAATTTTCCCTGGAGGTTTTTGAAAGGAAAGACCTCTAAGCCAACCAGCTATCAGCCAAGTCGGATTCAGGGCAAAGCAACTTTTAAAGAAAGAATCAAAGGCGGACCTATGAATACCTATACACCGAAACCCATTGACACATCCAAAGTGAACCTTACCGACGACCTCCTGGAACTGACGGAACATCTTGCCGAGAATACTCATGAAATCTGGTCGAAGCAGCGGATGGGTGAAGGCTGGACCTGGGGACCGGAGAGAGACGACAAGTCCAAGAAACACCCGGACCTGATCCCCTATGCCGACCTGCTCGAGTCGGAGAAGGAATACGACCGGATGACGGCTATGGAGACCTTGAAGGTGATAGTGGGGTTGGGGTATAGGGTGCGGAAGAGTTAGCAGGCCCGGTCAATGCCCCGGTGTTCCGACCTGATTGGGTCAGGTCACGTTTTTTGTTTGGTGGCATCTGCTGCTGAGTTATTAATAATACGATATTTTTATAAGTTGACTTTAATAATTCTCGGTGTTGGGAGTTGATGTTTATGGAGCAGATGCCGTGAAGCGCAACGAGTATAATTTGAAAAGCCTCCGGCTACAGGGCAAACAGGGGGACGCCTGGGCCCAGTTCACCCTTGGAGAGATGTACCGGAAGGGCGTGGGCGTGGTCCAGAACTCCACCGAAGCGGCCAAGTGGTACCGCCGCCTGGCTGCCAATAGTATCTGCCGTACTGCCGACTACCTGCTGGGCCTCATGTATTTGAAGGGGGAAGGTGTTCGAAAAGACTACGCCAAGGCCTTCAAGCGGTTCTCCCTGGCGTCCACGGGGGGACACCGGGCGGCCCCCAGGAGTGCCTCGGGCGAATGTACGAGAACGGACAGGGGGTTCCTAAGAACCTGGAAAGGGCGGCATGGTGGCTCGGGGCGGCAACCGAGCCGGAGAGGGATCTCGGAGAGCCCTGGTACTGGCACGGCCGGATGGACGTGGACGGCAAAGAGAGTCGCCAGGCAAGAGATGTGGATTTTTCCGCTGGTGGGGGGCTCTTCCTGATGACCGGCCCTGTCGACGCCCAAATGTGCAGGCCCTGCCTCAAACACCTCAGCCTGGTCCGCACCGCCGAGGAGTGGGAGACCATCGAGCCGGCGGTCTTTACCAAAGGCCTGCATATGGGCTGCCGCTGCTCGTGGCACCCCGTTCGCAATATCGACAGCAAACTGAAAATAATGCAGAACACCATCGGGCTTCAGATGGATGTTGAAAAATTCAAGCGGGGCATCTACTGGAAACCGATCGTGGTGCTGGGTGAGTTGCTGAGGGATATGGAATGATCCTGAAAAAGAGGCGGCGCCACCGGCCGCAAGATAAATATACCACGCTCAAATAGAACTATCCATATGTCCCAGGAGCTGCCTGATCGAAATATTGACCCACAAAGGGACGACCAATCATGACCAAGATATTCTTGTCCTACGCCCGTGGTGATGACGGCGAGCCGTACGAGCCGTCCAAGTCCTTTGTCGCACGGCTCCACGCCGACCTAACCAAAGAGGGTTTTGATGTCTGGTTTGACCGTGTTTCCATGCCTTCGCGACAACTCACGTTTCATCAGGAAATCAAGGATGCTATTCGGGAGCGGGATCGCCTCATCTATATCGCCGGGCCAAAGGCCGCGATTTCGGATTACGTGCGTGAGGAGTGGCGGTTTGCTCTGGAGAGTGACAAGCTGGTCATTCCCATCCTGAGGAAAGGCGATTTCGACGTCGTCCCCGGCGAATTGTGCCTGATTCACACCGAAGACTTCCGCGACGACAACCTATACCCTGCCCAACTTGCTAAGCTCATTGCTAACCTGAAGCGTGACGAGCCGCCACTGGGTAAACTCTTCGCCGTACCGAACCTGCCGGCCCATTTCCTGGGAAGGCCGGATATCCTTCGTCGAATCAAGGACGCAGTCCTCATAGACTTGCAGAAGCCTGTAGTCCATACCAGCGAAACGTCCCGGGTTGGTCTCCAGGGCATGGGGGGAATCGGCAAGTCTGTGCTGGCCGCGGCGGTCGCCCGGGATCGGGAAATACGCCGATCCTACCCCGATGGCGTGATCTGGATCTCGTTCGGCCAGAACCTGGAAGATGGGATGCTGGCCCAACTCATGCGCGACGTGGCGCTTCACTTGGGCGATCCGGGCCTGTTCGAGAACGTCGCGCAAGGCCAGGGCGTTCTCCGGAATCTTCTGCTCGACAAGGCAGTGCTCCTGGTCCTCGACGATGTCTGGAGGGCGAAGGATGCCCAGGGTTTCGATCTTTTGGGTCCGCGCTGCCGGGCACTGGTGACAACTCGCGACGTGGGTATTCTCCACACGCTACACGGGGTGATGTACCCTGTGGCCCTTTTCACCGAGCAGGAGGCGTTGTCTCTCTTGGCCGCGGCCGTGGAGCAAACGCCTGACCAATTACCGCCCGCAGCCCGCGACGTGGTCAGGGAATGCGGTTGTCTGCCGCTGGCCGTCGCCCTCTGCGGTGGAATGGCCAAGAAACGCGACATCAGGTGGGACAGCATTCTGCAACGCCTCAGGCGGGCCGACCTGGAAAAAATCGCCGATCGCGAGGCCATCAATGAACAACACCGCAGCATCTACCGGGCCATGCAGGTGAGCGTAGAAGCCCTTGAACCGGAAGAACAGCAACGCTTCGCCGAACTTTCCGTCTTCGTTACTGACCAGACCGTGCCGGAGGCCGCTGTCGGAACGCTGTGGGCACAGACCGGAAATCTTGACGATCTCGATACCGAAGACCTTCTCATCAACTTCAGAGAGCGGGCGCTGATCCGTTTGAACAGAGACGATGCAACGCCTGACGGGAAATCCGAGCGTCGCATGTCCTTGCACGATCTGCTTTACGATTACGCCGTTCGAACCGCAGGCGACCAACAGGCACTCAACCAGACTTTGCTTGATGCCTATGACAGGAGGTGCCCGGATGGTTGGCCTTCAGGCCCGGATGACGGCTACTTCTTCCAGCAGCTTGTCGGCCATCAAGCCGACGCGGGTGCCTGGATGGAAGCCGGAGACCTGGTGACCGACTTCCCATGGCTGATGCGGAAGTGCGAACTTGGCTTGTTTGATTCAATTTCCTCCGACTACATGACGCTGGAGAGGCGAGCCCCGGCGGAGATAGCGAAGCGGCTTGAGATTTGGTCTGACTTCTTCCGCGAAAAGGCGCACATCCTCCGGCGCAGTAGCACGGAATGGCCCGCGCACAAGATTCTGCTCCAACTCGCCGTCGAGCACGCCGACGACAGTCCGCTTACGCTCCGGGCAGAACAATGGCTCGTGGAGGGCCGGTGCGATTGGCTTTGGCTCCGCCGCATTCTCCGGCTTCCCCACGCCCAGAAGAACCCGTGTTTGGCGGTGCTGGAGGGGCACACCGGTATTGTCTCGGGTGTATTGGAACTGAGCAACGGCCGCTTGCTGTCATGGTCCTCTGATCACACACTGCGACTTTGGAACGGACAGAGTGGGGCGTGTCTGGCAGTCCTCAAGGGGCACACTGAGAAAATCAGTGGCGCGCTGGCGTTGGCCGACGAGCGGCTGCTGACGTGGTCGGTGGACAAGACGTTGCGGGTCTGGAACGTGCAAACGGGCGAGTGTCTGGCAGTGCTCCAAGGACATACCCGCTGGGTCAAGGGCGCGTTGACTTTGGCCGATGGGCGACTGTTGTCGTGGTCTGGTGACAACACATTGCGGATTTGGGATATGCATTGCGGCGGCTGTCTTACGGTGCTCGAAGGTCACACAGGTCCGGTCGAGGGTGCATTTGAGTTGGCCAACGGTCGACTATTGTCCTGGTCGTGGGACAAGACGCTACGACTCTGGGATGGGCAGGACGGTGCTTGTTTAACGGTATTCGAAGGACACGCAGAGTACGTCACTGGCGCATTGGCGTTGCCCGACGGTCGCCTTTTATCACGGACCGGGTGGCCATGGTCGGAAGAGCGTTTACCAGAGAATTCTTGGTCAGGAGGAATGTATTCGGGAGAGGTCTCACCGAGAGAATTTTTTCGCCCGCAGGACAACACGTTGCGCTTATGGGATGCGCAGAGCGGCACCTGTCTCACCGTGCTTCGAGGTCACACCAACTGGGTTTCTGGTACGATACGGTTGACCGATGGGCGACTTCTATCATGGTCGATGGACAAGACATTGCGACTCTGGGACGCGCAGAGAGGCGTTTGCGTGGTGGTACTTAAAGGGCACACTTGTGAGATTAGAGGCGCGATGCAGTTGGGGGCGGGACACCTACTTTCGTGGTCTTGGGACGGCGAGTTGCGGATTTGGGATGCTCAGACTGGCGATTGCCGAGTAGTGCTTAGAGGACATAACAGTTGTGTTTTGAGTGTGCTGGTGTTGAGAGATGGTCGGTTAATGTCCTGGTCCCGGGACAAGACATTACGACTATGGAACGCAGAACTCGGCATTTGTCTCGGAATACTTGAAGGGCACACCAGCGGTATCAATAGTGCGATCGAGTTGCTCGACGGACGACTGTTGTCTTCATCCGAGGACGGTACGTTGCGGCTTTGGGATGCAGGGACTCGTGAAGGCCGAGCGTCGCTCGAAGGGCACAACAATTACGTCTGGGGAACACTTGTTTTAAGTGATAAGCGGATACTTTCGTGGTCGGAGGACAACACCTTACGGATCTGGGACTCGCAAAGCGGCGCCTGTATCGCAGTACTCGTTGGTCACACCGGCCGCATTGAAGACGTACGGGTGTTGCGCGAAGGCAAACTGTTGTCATCATCCGAGGATGGCTCGATACGGCTCTGGGATTTCCAGAACGGAGCCTGCCTCGCTGAACTCGGGGGTCACAGCCGTGGTGTTAAGGGTATCCGAGAGTTGGCTAACGGCCGGTTATTATCTTGGGCAGGGGATACAACATTGCGGATTTGGGACTCGCAAAGCGGTGCCCGTCTGGCGATGCTTGAAGGCCACACACAGTTCGTCGCTGGCGCCTTGGAGTTGGCTGATGGCAAGCTGTTGTCGTGGGCTCGTTGTCCTGAACTGAATTGGGATTGGCGAGATGATGAGCCAGACTGCACATTGCGGCTCTGGGACTCGCAGACCGGTGCCTCTGTAGCAGTGTTCGAAGGACACACTCGTGAGATTGAAGGTGCGAAACAGTTGGAAGACGGACGAGTGTTGTCGTGGGCAGAGGATAATACGTTTCGTCTCTGGGATGTACAGATTGGTGCATGTTTGGAGGTGGTTCCAAAGGACCAAGTCGGCCACCAGCATCCGGACTGGCTGCACCCGCGTGGCAAAGCGTGGCATTCGGGGAGTGTGTTTCAGGATTTTGCTGCGGATTCCTCCGCCCGCGCGGCGTACCTGCGTCACAGAGCGTTGGCAAGACCCGTTGCGTGTTGGTCTGCCGACTCAGACGCGCGCACCCGCTGCCTTTTTCCTGACGGCAGGATGGTCGTAACATTGGCCAACGGCCAAGTCTGCATCCTGAAGCTACAACACGGCGAACGTCGTGTTTCCCTCGCTGATGCAGAAGCGCTCCTTCTTCAGTTACGGCATAAAGCAATCGGTGAATCTGGTGTGACTCCATGAACGGTGCACTCTTTCTCTTCTTTAACAGAAAAGAGGATATATAATGTGGTAGAGGGATCGAGGTAGGACAGCCAGTTACCCGACTGCCCCCTCACAGACCCCGGCGTGCAGAATTCCCGCACCGGGTTCCTCCGAATTATTCGCTTGGGCATAAAGCGGGACGTTGTTCATTTGATTCAGAAATTACTTGACGGGAAGAACAAACTGGAGTAAAAGTGAATAATGCCTCGGAAAGCGCGATTAGATGTCCCCGGGACACTGCATCATGTCATGGTACGGGGGATAGATGGAATAAATATCTTCCAGGATGAGGAAGATCGGAAGGCCTTTGTAGATCGAATGCGGTCTCTGGTTAAGGAGACGGAGACCCGTATTTTGGCCTGGGCCTTTATGGACAATCACACCCATTTGCTAATAATCAGCGGACCGGCCGGACTGC
>JACRDE010000179.1 GCA_016212935.1 Desulfomonile tiedjei
AAGCCAAATCGGAGAAACTCTTCTTATTAAGTGTTTCCCCGAACCCCATCCCAAGAACTTCTAGCATGTTGCCTGAATCCTCTTTTTTTCAAGGGAAAAAGAGGATTCAGGCAAGTGTTAAAAGTTTTTTGGAGGGTTTGGGGAACCTTTCTTACAAAAAAGGTTCCCCAGATCTTACTGCTTTGAAAGCGCATTAGTGTTAGTGAGAGTTTGCAAAGAACCGATTGTAGGCATTCAAATATGCTCGTGCACTTGCCTCGATTACGTCCGGGCTCGTGCCAATGCCTGAATAAACAGTATCTCCGATTTCCACCCTCACCATGGCTTCTCCCAGAGCATCTTTTCCCATAGTGACGGCTTTCAGATCATAATCCCTGAGGATTCCCTGCTGCCCCACGATACGTTCGATACATGCGAAGGCCGCATCGACCGGACCGTTTCCGGTGGCCGCGTCTGTGAGTTTTTCAGTGGCCTTTGTCAGCGTGATTGAAGCCAAAGGAACCATGGAGTTGCCACTCATGATCTGGAGGCTGTGGAAAGTGAATGTTTCTGGCACCTTGGTCAGTTCGATCTCAACGATTGAGCTCAAGTCCTGACTTCCGATTTCCTTCTTTCGGTCAGCAACATGGAGGAAACGATTGTACACACGCTCGAACTGGTCGTCCTCCAGGGTGTATCCCAGGTCGCTCAAACGATGCCGGAGCGCCGCCCGGCCCGATCTCGCGGTGAGAACTATTTTGTTCTGGCGAATGCCGACATCTTCCGGCCTCATGATTTCATAGGTGCTTCTGTCTTTGAGAATACCGTCCTGGTGAATACCGGAGGAGTGGGAAAACGCGTTGGCTCCCACAATGGCCTTGTTGGGTTGAACAGGAATGTTCATAAGTCTACTCACCATCCGGCTCGTACGATAGATCTCTTCCGTGCGAATGTCAGTGTGGGCGTCGTAGCTCCCGTGGCGAGTCCTGAGGATCATGGTGATCTCCTCCAATGAAGCATTTCCCGCTCGCTCGCCCATGCCGTTGATAGTACACTCCACCTGCTCCGCGCCGTTTCTTATGGCTGCCATACTGTTGGAGACCGCCAGTCCCAGATCGTTGTGGCAATGCACACTGAGAGTGACCTTGTCTAAAGCCGGAACATGCTCCCTGAGCCTTCGAATCAGGTCCCCGAATTCCTCAGGCACGGCGTAGCCTACAGTGTCGGGGATATTAACGACAGTGGCACCCGCATGGATCACTGCGTCCACCACACGGCAAAGGTACTCGAAATCCGTCCGAGAAGCGTCCTCAGTGGAGTATTCGACGTCTTCGCAGTACCGCTTGGCATAGCGCACTGCGTCCACGGCCATCTGAACGGCACTCTCCCGGTCCCGCCGAAGCTTTTTCTGCAAATGAACGTCCGATGAACCCAGGAATACGTGTATTCTAGGGCGGTCCGCACCTTTGACAGCTTCCCACACGGCGTCTATGTCCTGCTCCACGGCCCGAGCGAGGCCGGCAATTACAGGCCCTTTCACTTGTTCGGAGACGGCTTTAACGGCCTGCAGATCTCCTGGGGACGAACAGGGGAAGCCGGCCTCAATGACGTCAACGCCTAATCTGGCCAATTGGTGAGCGATTTCAATCTTCTGACTTTTGTTGAGTTTGGCCCCCGGTACCTGTTCCCCATCTCTCAAGGTGGTATCAAAGACATGGATCTTGCGGCTCATTCTTTTTTCCTTTCTTTTTTCTTTGAGAATTTCACAGCCTTTCAAATCCGACGGGTTCGAACTTCCGAGGGCCTCAGATAAATCCAGTGGGCCATCGAGCCCCATGTCTCATCACCTCCTTTCAGATCTGCACAATTCAAGCTAGTGCACAAAAACAAAAAGGCCATGGGGTTCTGGACCCCATGGCCTTTGATCTTTCACGAGATTGAAACTCTTTATGCCACTCGCACCGGAAAGGCATGGAGTCCGCGCACCTTGGCCCAAAGGCTAAGAAGGAGTAGGAGGAGCAGGAGAGACAACATGACCAATCCTTTTGTTCGTGCTATATCGGGTTTCGCGTCCGACGGCAAATCAGCGAAACGAAAACTACGAGGAACGACCTCAATCTGGTGTGATTTGATGGAGTGCCCGTAAGCACATTTCCTCGCTACCAAAAGAATAGCATATCCTAGATCCGGAAAACAACTCTTAATTGGGCAAATGTGTGATCACTCACTTACGCGGGGCAATGGGATCCACAACATGGCATTGTGAGCGCAGCGAAGCAATCTCAGGCGAACAACTATTGAGATTGCTCCGGGCCTTTTACCCTCGCAATAACAACCGAGATTCTTCTGTTGCCCCGGGCAACTGAAAGGATACGCGATCTCGATGTTGACTCGGGCACCCAAGGTCGATTACGCTCGAGCAAAGACGCAGAACAAGTGTCCCTCGGGCAACCATGTGATGGTTTTGTGGTTCTATGAGGCTTGTGCTTGACGACATTGCAGCTTTTGGGGAGTGAGGACCGGTGGAACGGTCGGGACTGACGCTACACGCCTCCTAAGGGAGGATGCTCCGGACAACTTCTGCGACCGAATGCGATTCGCACGGATGCTGCCATGACGCTTGAAATAGAGAGATTAAGAAGGGAGACGCCAGGCTGTCGAGAAGTCATCCACTTCAACAATGCTGGGGCCTCGCTGATGCCTGAACCAGTAGTGAATGCCATCATTTCGCATCTCCGGAGGGAAGCAGAGATCGGCGGTTACGAGGCGGCGGCCGAGTCTTTCGAGACGATTGAAGGCGTGTACGACTCCATAGCAAGTCTCATTGGCTGCACGCGTGATGAAATAGCCGTAGTGGAGAACGCCACCAGGGCATGGGATATGGCGTTCTATTCAATTCCGTTTCGATCGGGAGACACCATCCTGACCTCGGAATGTGAGTATGCGAGCAACTTCATCGCGTATCTTCAAGTCTGCAAACGGACCGGTGCCACAGTCCGCGTGATTCCCGCGGACGAATACGGCGCCATCTCTGTGGAAGCGCTAAAGGATGCCATGGATGAGAGCGTCAAGCTCATATCCTTGACTCACGTTCCCACCAACGGGGGACTCGTGAATCCGGCTGCGGAAGTGGGCAGGGTGGCGAGGGATGCCGGCGTGCTCTTTCTCCTCGACGCGTGTCAGTCTATGGGCCAGATTCCCATTGACGTGCGCGAGATCGATTGCCACATGCTTTCGGCGACTGGACGCAAGTATCTGCGGGGACCACGCGGAACCGGATTTCTTTATGTGCGAAAAGACATCCTCCCAAGACTTGAGCCTCCGTTTTTGGATTTGCACGCGGCTACCTGGAGTGGGCCGGACCGGTTCGCAGTCAGGGCCGATGCGAGACGTTTTGAGAACTGGGAAACCAACTACGCTACCAAAATTGGCTTGGGTGTGGCTATTGAGTACGCTACGGCCCTGGGGCTTGAGCGCATCTGGGAACGGATTGGACGTTTGGCCGACGATTTACGAAGCCGTCTGGCACTGCTCCCTGGTGTTACAGTCAGAGATCTTGGGGTGATTCGATGCGGTATTGTCTCGTTCTCCGTGGAAGGCAAGAAGCCCGAGGACATAAAAAAGCGGCTCGACCAGGCACGCATCAACGTGTCGGTTTCCCCGATGCGCTATACTTTGTTAGATATGGAACGAAGAGGACTTTCCGCGGGAGTTGTGCGAGCATCTGTCCATTACTACAATACAGAAGAAGAGATAGGGCGCTTCACATACGAGCTGGAGAGAATTATTTGCCTCTAGAAGCGGGGTCTGTGCAGAGATAGGGAGTCGGCTGGTCAGAGAATGGGAGCGTCGCGGAAGTACATATCTTTTCGGACGCTACTGATTCTGACGGGAATTATTCGAATTCCTCGTCTCTTACACCCTCCAGTTCCATTAGCCTCCGCTCCTGCTCTTTGAGCAATCCTTCCAATCTTCCCAGGCGGTTTCTCAAATATACGAAGAATGTCCCTACAAGTCCCACAAACAGCAGGCAAGCAACAAAAATGTTGTCGATCTTGTCTGCGAACAAAGCCGATATAAGCGGAGCCATCACTACATATGTAAAGAGGACTGTCTTCAGTTCGTCAAGCTGTTGGCTCGGAAGGTCTTTCATAGCCAAAACCTCAAAGGGCTTTCGACTGGATTTTGTTCTCTGGCAATCTTCCGGTTGCTCCTCTTGATCCTGCTGATCAAACACTCCAGAGCCCTCCGCCTCCATTTCATTGAGAATCTTTTGTGCATCCTCCAGATCCTCAGGCTTGACAAGGAGTCGTACGCCTCCTGAAATCTGCAGCGACGGATAAGCCCCTCCACAGTCGTCCTTTTGAATGTGCGCTTCTATTCCCCCAGATCCCAGGCGTGCAGCGGCGATGCTGGCGAACGTTTCGCTGGCATAGGTGCGTAAGATTACAGCTTCGTCGAGATTCATGCTTTCTTTATCCTGCATGAAGGCCGGGGTAGGGCCGGAGTGAGCTGAGCGAATCGTCGTCACGTTGCCCAAAAAGCCTGTCGTTGGGCGTAGTGGAATATGACCCATCGAACAGCAACCGTCAATGAGAATCACCGGATCTCGACTCCGAAGAACAGCTTTGAAGGCGCACGAGGAGGGATGGTCGCTGGAGGACCACGCCTGGTTGGCTGTTCTTGGTTACGACGCTCTTGGAGCTAGCAAACCCGTAGTATGCCCTATAATGGCTCCCGAAAACTGGACAAGAGAGTTAAGGTGGAAAAGCCTTGGGTCTAGGCCTTTCTCTGTGCATTGTCCCCCATACCCAAAAATCCCGCTGATCTGAAATACGTGCAACCCGTGGCTTGATCGTTAGCTATTGAGAGCGGTGTGGCATCTGCGGGAGGGGGGCACCGTTTCCAACGGTCTTGAACATATGTTGGGCATAAGAGGGACTTACCGAAGAAGGGATTTCAGCCATCTGAGATTCTAATTCGTCGCTTATCGTCTGCCGATATTCGTAATAATGTTCCCCCACAATGCAAGCGGAAATAAAATACCGTAACCTCCGGGGGAATTTTAGCAACGCACCAAAATGGTACTTCCAAAAGGTAAATCTGGATGGGTAAAGAACTCCTTGTCTAAAGAATGTTATGAGAACGGCTCTAAGCTCCGATCTGTCTATCCAGCCTGTTTTGCTATTTATTGAAAATACTTACAAACTGAGTATAATAACACTTTCGGTGGAAGCGGAATTACAATTTGAAATTTAATGAAAGGCCAAGCCTGATGCCAGATCTGGAGATCATGTGAACGCAAGGACAATATCAGGGCGCTATAGCATCGGAGAAGAGATTGCGAACAGCCTCACTCACGCTCTCGGAATCATTTTCTCGATAACAGGCATGGTTATTCTAATGTTGTCCTCAAGTGGTTCAGGAAATATTTGGCGTATTGTCAGTTGTGCCGTATTCGGCATAACGCTAATTCTTCTCTACACTGCGTCTACATTATACCACGGCATTCAAGAATCCAGTGCAAAATCGTTTATGCGGATTATCGACCATTCAACAATATTTCTGCTCATTGCAGGCACCTACACTCCATTTACGTTGGTAAACCTCAGGGGTCCGTGGGGCTGGTCTCTTTTTGGCGTCATCTGGGGACTTGCACTTTTGGGGATTGTTGTTCAGACCGCCTTACTTCGTCAATGGGTGGGTATTTCAGTCGCATTGTACGTTGTCATGGGGTGGGCCGTTGTAGTGGCTGTGAAACAATTGCTTATGGCTGTCGCTCCATCGGGCCTGATACTCCTACTCGCAGGAGGTCTTGCTTATACTTTCGGGATTGTTTTTTACGTTTGGCATAGACTGCCATATCACCACGCCATTTGGCATCTTTTTGTATTAGCTGGAAGCATTTTTCACTTCTTCGCAGTCCTGTTCTATGCTGTGCCTATCGGGCACTAAGAAACTGTGTCCAACCTGAAGGTTTCTCGTGTTGGGCCACGTCCCGCTGAGCGCCCGAAACGACAAATTCTGACGTGTGTGCAAGACACCGTTTTGAGTCTTTCTCAGCAAACGAGGAGTTCCCCGACGACGATCATCGGCTGAAGGCCGCGAAGGGTGTTTTCGGGGAGGCCCTATCAAAACCGGAACGTTGCCGTATAGAACCACTTGGTGATGCGGGCCATTGATAATGCCTCACCGTCTCGCCATGGACAGCAATCGCGCCAGATCGCCCCGCGGGAATTAAGGGACTTTCTGCAAAAAGTCCCTCCCCGCAAATTTCTCCGAAAAAGCGCTCAATTGAGGTCTAGAGCATCTTCTCGATCACAGCGGCCCCGAATCCCGAACAGGAAACCTCCCTGGCACCGGGCATGAGACGGGCCAGATCGTAGGTGACTATTCCAGCCTGAATCGCTACAGAAAGCCCTCGCACTATGAGATCAGCGGCCTCATTCCAACCCATGTGCTCGAACATCATCGCTCCGGACAAAAGCATTGAGCCGGGATTTACTTTGTCCAACCCCGCGTATTTCGGCGCACTCCCGTGGGTTGCTTCAAACAGTGCGCAAGTGTCGCTCATGTTCGCACCCGGCGCCATTCCCAGCCCACCGACCTGAGCTGCCAGTGCGTCCGAAAGATAATCTCCGTTCAAGTTCGGCAAGGCCAGCACCTCGTATTCTTTGGGCCTGAGGAGCACCTGCTGAAACATTGCATCCGCTATTCTGTCGTTCACTAATATCTTGCCTTCCGGAACACGGCCCGCGTATTTTTCGGCAACTTCCGTCTCGAAGACAACTTTGTCCGCGAATTCCTCACGCGCCAGCTCGTATCCCCAGTCTCGAAACGCGCCCTCAGTGAACTTCATAATGTTGCCTTTGTGAACCAGCGTGACGCGTTTTCTACCCTTTTCCAGAGCATGTGTGATCGCTCTGCGGACGAGTCTTTTTGATGCATTGGGGCTCATTGGTTTAACGCCGATACCTGAAGCAGGGTCCACTTCAATCCCGAAACGGTCTTGCAGAAAACCAATCAGCGCGCCTGCATCTGCGCTCCCGGATTTCCATTCGATGCCGGCGTAAACGTCTTCTGTGTTTTCCCGGAAAATTACCATATCCACATCTTCCGGCCTGAGCACAGGCGCTGGTGTTCCTGGAATGTAGCGAACCGGGCGGACGCACGCGTAAAGGTCCAGCTTTTGCCTCAGCGTCACGTTCAGGCTGCGAAACCCTCCTCCCACCGGTGTGGTCAAGGGCCCTTTTATGACCACCACAGCGGATCGAATCGACTGAAAGGTGTGCTCAGGCAAGTAGTCGCCATGATTGCGAAAGGATTTCTCTCCTGCTGGAATCTCCCACCAGTGCACTCTTCGGGCCCCTTTGAAGGCCTTCTCCACAGCAGCCTCAAACACCGGTTTGGATGCAGCCCAAATATCGGGCCCAACTCCATCGCCTTCTATAAAACCTATTATCGGATTAGCAGGGACGAGTAACCGCCCTTCCCCGCCCATAGTTATACGGTCGCCGCCTTTGGGAGGCCCTTCAAAACCCAATTCCATAAAAATTGCTCCTGCCTTTTTTTCACCAGAGTGATCTACGATTCATCAACAAGCCTCGAAACATTACATTTGCTTTGAGGCTTCGAAAGTGACCCAGGGTGCATCAATGGACTCGTTTCCTATGGAATATCCCTGTTCAGTCAAAAGCTCCTTGAGCACTCCTGCTTGAATCCGATCGATTCCCGACACTATCCAAAATCTATGTAGGTTCGCCCCGCGCAAGGTCACAAGGTCCCGTAGCACCTGAAACGGTAAGTTAGCCGTTACCAGATCGACGGTCCTGTCAATATGCAATCGGGCTTCGCTTTCTTCAACCTGGATTATGGATTCTAATTTGTTGATTCTAACATTTTTCCGAGCAGTTTCTGCTGCCAAACGATTGCGGTCCACAGCCAAGATTCTTGAAACTCCCAGCCTTGCAGCCGCCAGAGCCAGGATGCCGGTGCCCGTACCGAGGTCGAGCATTGATTCTATGCGACCGAATTCTATGACTTGCTGCAAGAATTTCAAACAAGACGTTGTGGTTGGATGACTCCCATCACCGAAAACCACCGAAGGATCCAGAAGGAGGCTGTCCGATTCAGGAGCCGGATCGTCCGCAGGAACAAACCTGAAGCCGCCGATTGATAATCCGTTCGAAGGCAACCCTGTCTGCCAGTCGCTGTATTTCATCTCGTGCCTGGACCAGGAAGACAGCGAATTTCCGCAGACCCGAGCCCTGATATAATCGTCCTCAGATTCTGTGAAGAACAGGTAAGAGAAGTCTTCTTCGTTCCAGATTCCAATAAACGAGGGAGGGGGATCAGGTACTGAGATGTCTACCATCTCCCCCCGAATCTCGTAAATGTGTAGCATTGTGTCCGGGGGGATCATCACACTTACTCGTTGAAGACGTATAGCGGGAGCAGCCTTAATCTTCCTCTTTGAGCTCTCCTACTTCACGGACTATAGATAGATAAATTTCCACAGATGCTAGTAAATCGCTCTTGGCTTCTGCCAGAGCAGCGACCTCTGCTGCAGTAAGGTAGTCTCGCTGAAGCAAGCTGTCTATGCGGCGATTCAGTCTGATGATCTGCTCAGGAGATGCGAGTTCACCAATATCGAGGTCCGTCTCCACTCTTTCACTTTCCTCAGGGAGGGCTTCTTCGTCTTCTTCTGGCTCAATTCGAGCGATCCAGTTGTCGAGCTGTTTCCATTTACTGATGGTAGCGGGGCTTACGCCTACTTTTCGCGCGAGGTCTTTGTTCGTGATGTTCCCTCCCGCTTCAAGATATATTTTGATCGCTTTATCGCGAGCTGCCTTTTTTCTTATTATTCCAGCCGCTTCTTTCGGTTCCTCCTGCTCCTCACCTTTGAGCTTGGCTTCCCAATTATTCTCTCTTTTCCATCTCCCCACGGTGAGGGCGTTGACTTTGGCAGCCTTCGCAATTTCCCTGTTAGTAATCTTCCCCCCGGCCTTGAGAAACATTTTCTCAGCCTGAATTCGAGCTTCCTTTTTCATTCCTGCTCCCTCCGATCTCTCTAGAACTTCGCCGGGTTATTCCATCGAAGCATCGACGGTCTGTGTAATTAATGTTACACCTGTTACCTCGTAACAAAAATCGCATGGCAATGCAACAGATGCAAAACATTTTGTCAGAATTTATTTTTCCCAATGTCGTTGTTCGGTTATCCGTTCAATGCCTTTCGCGTAACTTTACCATGAAATCTCAGACAGTTAATAACGAATAAAGTTGCATTTTGCCTAGCTTTGTTTCTGTAGTCTTTGGTAGACCGAGCGATGTCGCGGCAAATATTTCGTGGGCTCTCAGAGACCGTAATAGATAGAACCGCGCATAGTTTTGCGTGATGAGCCTCTTTTGAGCATTGTGAGAGGCCCACCCGGATCCACTCGGCCAAACTGGGCGAAACACTCGAAAGAGCACAATTCATCAATGGATTGTTGCTTTTGCTCCGTAGGGGTTGGCCATGCGGTGGTAATGTCGTTCCTGTGTCTTGTCTCAAGGAAGCGGGCCACTTACGATTGCGAGGAGTCAAACGATGAAGCAATCTTCTCTTCGGTGGCGACGGGCATCTTGCACGTCATTAGAATAGGCAGGCGAGACGAAACTGTCTCAAAACTGATTTGATGCCCTGAGTCGTGCCACACGGGTACCCGGCGCTAAAGCACCGGGCTACTGTGTGTCGCCCCTACGGGGCTTGTATGGCTGGCGCCCCGGAGGGACGCTGCATAGTAGCCCGGCAATTCATTGCCGGGAAGACAATATCGTGGCACGATTTATCGTTGGGCGTGAATTTTGAGACAGTTTCAGACGCCTGTCCCACCAAAAAGATTGCTTCGGGCCACGCTTTCGCAATGACATGCTGACGGCATTTCTCATTTTCAAGCTGAGCTAAGGGCATAATCCATTTACAAAAAAGGTTTCCCAGATCTTACTGCTTTGGAAGCGCATTGGTATTACGAGAAAGCCCCGGTCATTCTGAATCAGTTAGAATTGATATCTCATACTACCTGCGGTGCGGTCCGCCACCGCCCCCTCGGAGGCGTGCGGCGTTAAAGCTTCCCATTCCCGAGGACCCCATGCGCATACTGTTCTGGCTTGAGAAGGATCTTGTGCCTAAATTCGGTCGTGAGAATGACTTGGCTCCCATGTTCGGACTTGAGAAGTTCCTCGATCGGAAGTTGTTCGCGTTTGAGAACGTGGGTGTGCGGGCGGTGTTCGCTCTTGAAAAGGTTCGCGTAGACAGATTAGCTGATCCTGAACCACCCACGTTCAAAGATCTCGAACGGGCAGAGTTCACCCTAGAGCGCTGGATATTAGCAGAGGAGACATTTGGGCTATTGGGTACAAATCGTCTATGGCTTGGGGTGTTCTGCGGTGTAGTCATTGCGTTCTGCCTGAATCGATTCTGGTTCCAGGCTTTTTGATTAGCGTTCAAATGCTTCTTACGCCACCAGTTCGGGTGAAATTTACGCCAAACATTCACGCTATAAAGCAAGAGTGGTGCGCCTCCATACCAGTAGGTTGAATATCCATAACCCGGGAGGTAAGAGTCGTCGTACGCTCTATAATCGACAGGATATTCTTCTTCAACTGCAGTGAAACTCCTAAGTTGAGAGTTAGCCACCGAGGGAGGACGCAAATCGGTCTCGATCTGTGGTCCAAAAACCCAACCGCTGTCAGTGGTTTGCGCCCAGTTATTTGACGTCCAAACACCCGTTATATTGAGTTGTTGCCCCAAACCGGCGCATCCGATAATATCATATTCGCTACCAGGCCCACTCCTGATTCGAAGGCAATTTTCCGGTTGATCAACGCCTGTGACCGTAGCAACCCCGCCCTTAGGCTGTGGAACGTTGGGACCTCCCTGTCCCGGGTTTACGGAGGCCGGGGCCTGCTGCGGTTGGTTCGCACTGTTCTGTCCCTCCTGCCCTGGCGCGTATTCTTGCTGAGCCGGCGTCTGGCCGGATTGCATCCCCTGAGCCAGACTTACATCGGGAGTATTTAAGGCGAACGCCAAAGCGGCTAGTATAGCAACGATGAATTTCGGTCTATTCATAATCATCTCTCCGTTGTCTTGGTTAGCAAATCTCGGAAAGAGCTCATTCAAAAAAACAGGGCACATAAGCGCCCCTCGTCTGCTTCTTTATCTGTAAGACTGAATTCAGTCGGATTTGTTCCGGAATTGTGCGGCTGTCATGCCTTCTCGGGGGTGTTTGAGCCGGTGCCTAGTTAGAGAGTTGTCTGGCCACTCTCGTGAGATCCTTATATGAATCTCCAGACCTAAGAAAATTCACCAACGGTCGTCGTTCAGATATACCTTATTTCAAGAGTGTCAAGAGGGGGATGGCCTTGGCTCGTGAAGCTACTGCAGAACGGGCAGGTACTGAAGAAGGGCTTTTCAAAATGAGGCTGCGTCTGACTACCTGGTGAAAACCTGATATTGTTCCCACAGTCTTTTTGATCTGCTTTCATCCCACTCTCCGTTCCTAACAGCAACAAATCGATCTTGTCATAAACGGAAGAATCCACAATGCCTGTTGATAAGTCGTGTCTAACCCTGTGGATAACTTTTCCACTTAGGGCAGATTCTTCGGGATTCACCAGAATGCGTCAAGCTTGGGCAGTCCATAACTATCTGTTATTTCGATATGTTGGTTAACCGGTTGAAGTTGCTTGAACGATCTTCTAACACAGAATGGAAGCGGTCTAACTTATAAACAGCTGTTGATAGGTGCTTTTTCCCGGGCCCGGAAATATGGCGCAATGTCAGTCCAGTGATTCCTGATCACCTACGCTTTGGCCGCGTTTCTGTCGGCAAAGCTGAGAGTGGTGTTAGTTGATCACCTTATTCGGCTGTAATTCCAGTGGGCTCAATTTGAGCTTACTGATTTTCTTGAACCTACCTCAAATTGAGGCAGGGTTGAATCGCGTAAGGATTCACGATCTGAAGCACACGTTCGGACGTAGACTCCGGGCCGCAGGTGTTTCTTTCGAGGACCGCCAAGATCTATTGGGGCATAAGTCAGGCCGGATCACAACGCAATATTCTGCGCCTGAGTTAATGAACCTGATAGCGTCTGCCAACGCCGTTTGCGTAGATGAAAGACACAAATCTGACACACTGGTAATTCTGGGAAAGAAACGCCACCTTCATGCGGTGGCATAACATCTCGAAATTAGTGGTGCCTGAGGACGGGGTCGAACCGTCACGGGGACATGCCCCAAGGGATTTTAAGTCCCTTGTGTCTACCAATTCCACCACTCAGGCTCCTTGACATGTGTTAGGATACCAGTTCAGGTAAGCAGATTCAACTTTTTCAGTCGCGCATAGAGGAAGGCTTTATCAAGGATAAAGCTGCATTCGATTCCTGTTCGCTATCGGGGAAAAGAGAAATTATTCAGCACGGGAACAAGTCTTGCAGAGCGGGATGCCTGATACCATTTCATTCTTGAATCAGTTGATTCTTGGGAAGTCTGAAATTTTGCAGCACTTCGGGCTACGCAAGGCTGTCGGAATTTATTCTCCGGCCCCGACCCTCCGTCGCGACGGTCCTGCTTATCTCAAAGAGCATCGGCATGCGGGGCCATTCCTCGTCATGTTTCTTACCTGAAAGGAAGCTCAACAAAAGACTCATTTTCTCAGCAATTCTGAGTCAATTGCTCATTCTGACGACTCCCTCAGCAGTTTCCAGAGCGTGAGTTCGTCGTATTGGCGGCCGTCGTCGTCCAGCAGCAGTCGGGCCTGGTCTTCGAGGCTATCCGTTCCACCTCCCAGACTGATTCCTATTGTAATCTTTCCAGTATTAATCAGAAGCACGTAAGGATATCCCGAACGCCTGGTTCCGCCAATTACCGAGATCTGACGCATGTACAAATCGTCCAGGTTAAGGCCGCTGAATAGCTCCTCGGCATTGGTCCAGCACATATCAACAATCGATGCCATGGATAGACTCCTTGGGGTGGTTCCTACGGGGAACGCTCATACTGACATGTACAGGCGTCACGCCGCTGAAGACTAATATCAATATTCAACATCCACCGATCCGAATCGTGATTTCACAGCTCGCAGCTTCTGTCAAGTGAATAATTGGAATGACCGTAACAGTTCAGTTATGGCTTGAGATGAAGGACTCCGGAGACATGCCATTACTGGTCCAGCGAAGCAATCTCAGGCCGTCAATTATTAAGATTGCTTCGGGTCTTCTGCCCTCGTAATTGTAGGTGTCAAATAATTCGTCGTTTGCCTCGAGTGACTGACAGGATACGAATGACCGCCCTGGGTGAGGCAGATCACGCACTGAAGATTTCTGCAACAGTGCAGGTGCTCGTGCAGAGGGAATCTTCCCTTGACATGCCTCGCACCTCGGTCTAATATCGAAAAGGTGCCGTCGAACCCGGCGCACCTTTCAAAATTACCCATCGTGCGCGATTACAGCGAGAAACAGGCGTGGAAATAATACTGTTTCAAGAGCGTATTATGCCCGCCGGCTGGAGCCGATTTGTACGGCACTGGTCTCGTAGAAGTAAAATTTGCGATCAGGCGACTTTTGTTCAGGCCGCCCCGTAGGAACACACATCACAGGAAACTCAGATGACACAGCTTCAAAGTCCCTCGTCCTCCGGTCGCGTAGCTGGGCCCGCCAGCGATCTGGCCTCGGTCATAAATCAATGTTACCAATGCGGCAAATGTTCCGCTGGATGCCCTGTGGCGCCGGAGATGGATCTCCTTCCCCATCAGCTCGTGCGGCTCGCCGTGCTGGGAAACGTTGACCGCATATTGGATTCCAAGAGCCTGTGGCTCTGCCTGACTTGTCACACATGCGGTGCACGGTGCCCGAACGGGATTGACGTTCCGGCTCTTCTGGACCCGATCAGGCATCAG
>JACRDE010000186.1 GCA_016212935.1 Desulfomonile tiedjei
CCCTACCGCCGCAGAGTACTATGGAGCGATCTGACTCCTCCCGGCCCTTCGGGTGGCCTTCTTTTCGTTGGTACACCCTACCCTCTTGCGAGGGAGACCAGGAGGTCTCCCAGGTTCCTGTCATCTCTCTTCCTGCGTGCCACGCTCTCTGACCCCGGCGGCCCCTCTGGGATCTCACCTGTATCGATCCCTCTGTGTTGGCTTCCGGAATGGTAACGCCGTCGCCGACCGCTCAAGCATTAACGAGGCTGAATCGCTTTAGGGATGTGCGGTCTCCCTTGCGGCCCACAGGATGCTCTGTGTACGCTTCGGATATTTCGTTCGTTTGCCCTAAATTGCATCCTCCTCCATATCCGCAACACTCGATACGGGTGGCTGGTTAGACCTTACCCGACAGGGACTTGCACCCTGCAAGAGATGCCAAGCTTGGCCTGGCGCACTACCATTTCGCTTTCAAATATGTAAAATCGTGGAGGCAGTTCTTGTAAGAAGTGTTGCCCCGAATCTTACTGATTTGAAAGAGAATCCGTATAAGAAAGAGGTGTCGCGACTTTTCCTGCAGATCTGTTAGGCACACCAGCCAATAATCATGAGAACCAACTGTTCACAGTTCGTGACCGATAGAATCCGGCGTCACTGTTTTTTCCTTGACATGGGAAATTTCTCAGGCAAGATTGTGTGTAGAGAACCTAGTTCTGTGTACACAATCTTTGAAGTGCTCTCATGTTATCAAAGAAAGACCCTGATCCACTCAAGCCCGAATACTCGTCACTAGTTCCTGCTGTGGAGCAAGCCTCACGAATTCTGCTCGCCCTTGCCCAGGCTGAGGGAGGCAAAATGACCTTGACTGAGGTTTGCAGCGCGGTCGGCATTCACAAGAGTAAAGGGTACTCAATTCTTAACACACTGCAGCATTTCTCCTTTGTCCAACGGGCCGAGTACGGCAAGACTTATTCGCTGGGCCCAGGTCTTCTTTTTTTGTCGAGTAAGGTCTTGAACAACATGGACCTCCGAGAAACGGCGGCTCCATTTCTTCACAAGCTTTCTCGCGACACCAATAGCACCGCTTTTCTCGGCCTTGTTTCAGACGACCATGTTTTCGTGATTGCCAAGGATGAGGGTATGCAGGACATCGGGATCATGATCAGGCTGGGCCACAGGTTTCCCCTCGCCTGGGGCGCTCATGGAAAGGCAATCGTGGCATTTCTTCCTGAGGTCGAACGGAAGAAGGTCCTTGACAGTTCGACACTCTATTTTCATGGAAGTACGTCAAAGCTCGATTTGGACCGCCTTGGCGAAGAATTTAACCTTTGCAGGAAAGCTGGGTTTGCTATGGATCTGGGCGACATGAAAAGTGGTATCCACGCAGTGGCTTCACCGGTGTTCGGTCCGGGTGAGAAGCTAATTGGGGCTTTGGCTGTTGTAGGCACTTTTGCCCGAGAATGCGCTGAAGGATTCGGTTCAGAAGTCGCGGAGGCTGCAAGGAAGTTTTCCGAGTTGGTCGGAGGTGCTCCCCAACTGTCTGTCCAACAATTCATCGGCGCAAAAGTATTGGCTATGGATGAGTTGCGCCCAAAACAGGAGGACTAGTGATGGTGGAATTCAAGTGCTCCAACGTAGCTCGCGAGATGGAAGTCTACGGCTACGATTCGGTTGTCAAGAGCTCGTGCAGGATGTGTCACGGCGGATGCGGTGTTCTTGTGTATGTCAAGGACGGCAAGGTGAAGAAAATAGTGGGAGATCCTGACTGTCCAATCAACCATGGCACCTTGTGCGCAAAAGCTTTCGGATCGATTCAGCTGGCCTATCATCCGGAACGTCTGACCCATCCGGTGAAGCGTGTGGGACCCAAAGGAAGCGGCAAATGGGAACGCATTTCATGGGATGAAGCCCTGGATACAATTGCGGAACGCATTCTGCGGTACAAGGAGGATTATGGAGCGGAGTCGATTGTTGCGGGCTATGGCACTGGAAGGGACAATGAGGCGGCAGTTTATCGCTTCGCAAATGTGCTTGGCAGCCCGAATGTTCTAACTGCAGGCCACTTTTGTTATGGTCCACGACTTGCGACGACGATCATCACGTGCGGTTCCAACCCGGTTGTGGACTACGAAAATCAACCCAAGTGTATCATGGTGTGGGGCAACAATCTTGTCTTCAGCAATCCGGACTCATATAAAGGCGAACCCTTCTCGGCAGCAGTAGACGGAGGAGCCAAGCTGATTTGTGTAGATCCAAGGCTCACTCGCATAGCAGCCAGAGCCAACATATGGCTGCGCCTGCGGCCCACGACAGACGCAGCCCTTGCACTAGGAATGTGTAATGTAATTATTGAGGAACAGCTCCACGATAAGGAATTCTGCGAGAATTACGTGCATGGCTGGGATAAATTCGTCGACCGCGTCAAAGAGTGGCCGTTGGACAGGGTCGAGCAGGTCACCTGGGTCCCTAAGGAAAAGATAGTCGAAGCGGCTCGGCTGTTCGCCACAACGAAGCCTGCGGCCATTCAATGGGGAGTGGGAGTCGAGATACAGGCGAACCTCACGAACAACGACCGCAGCTTGATTGCTCTGATGGGCATCACGGGCAACTTGGACGTCCCAGGCGGACAAGTCCTGTTCCAGACCCCCAACATACGGAATGTGGGCACGTTCGGGGCCCATGGGATGCTCTCCAGGGAGCAATTCGCCAAACGCCTCGGCGGTGATGAGTTTCGTCTGGCAGCCCGTTTCTCGATTATCAATCCGAAACGGGTTTGGGACGCGATTCTTGAGGAAAAGCCCTATCCGGTGAAGATGCTTTTTCTGATTAGCACGAACCCCATCTCAACCAGGGCAAATTCAACGGAAGTGTATCGGGCGCTGGAGAAGGTCGACTTCATGGCTGTCTCGGACTTCTTTATCACTCCTACTGCCGCATTGGCGGACATTGTCCTCCCAACCGCCACTTGGCTCGAGATGGACTACGTTGCGGACTTCTGGAAACGGCACGGGTATCTTGTGCCGAGACGCAAGGTGATTCAGGTCGGAGAATGCCGATCGGATCATGACATGCTAAACGATCTGTCCCATCGGATCGGTCTCGGCCAACACTGGTGGCCGGATTTCGAGCAAGCGCTCGACCACATCCTCGAACCCAATGGGATAACTTGGAAGCAGTTCAAGGAGATGGATTACGTCCGAGGCGAGGTGAAGTACCACAAGTACAGAACTGAAGGCTTTTCAACGCCAACCAGAAAGCTGGAAATCTACTCCACTGTTTTAGAGAAAATGAGGTACGATCCTCTCCCCCAATTCATTGAGGCCCCAGGAAGTCCGTACAGTGCGCCGGAACTCTACAAGGAATATCCATACATTCTGGTGTCCGGACGGCGAATACCCGTGTTTTTCTGTTCGGAGGGGCGCCAAATCCCTGTCCTCAGGGACCTTCACAAGGACCCGATTATGGAGATCCACCCGGAAGCAGCCGAGAAAGAGGGGATCAAGGAAGGAGACTGGGTCATAATTGAATCGCCCAGAGGCAAGATCCGGCAGCGAGCGAAACTGTTCGCTGGTATGGATCCTAGGATCATCTTTGCGGAACACGGCTGGTGGTTCCCAGAGGCTAAGGACCCGAACCGCGGATGGCAGGAATCGAACGTAAACATGCTGACAGACAACAGCTACGAGAATTGTGACCCTGCGATGGGAGGAACAGCCATCAGGACATTACTGTGCCGGATCTATCCAGAGTTGCCTTTAGGGGGCCGAAAAAATGACTAAATACTCTCTCATCATAGATAATGAGGCTTGCTGGGGATGCAGGACCTGTGAGGCAGCCTGCGGGCAAGAGTATGATTTCCGAACCAAGTTTATGACGGTCACTGAGGAGGGTCCTTCTCAAGGTGATGGCATGACTGATTATATGTATCGTGTCAACGTATGCCGACACTGTGATGATCCGCCGTGCATACCGGCTTGCCCCGAAGACGCCATTACCAAGCGAGGCGATGGTTTAGTCATTCTGAATCGGGAGCAGTGTTCAGGATGCCAAAGTTGCCTGGAAGCATGTCCGTACGGAGTCATCTGGTTCAACGAGCCCGACCAGCGAGCATTGAAGTGCAACATGTGTCATCACAGGGTGGATCAGGGGCTCATGCCCGCGTGTGCAGACAACGTGTGTCTTGCACACTGTATCTATTTTGGAGATCCGGAATCCATCCAAGAGGTGATTGAGAGAAAGAAACAAAAGAGGCAAACAAAATAGCTGCCTCCAGGTCCGCTAAAAGCCAACGCTGTCAGGGAGGCGTCCATAACCTCTACCGTGCTTGATGCCTCCCGAAAGATACTCACGACGTAGTTTCATTCACATCTGATCTAACCCAAACATGACCGGAAGGATGCAAGAATGACCGAAATCATGTCTGAGGAACGATTGACGCGCGATGAAATGGCCAGCCTTCAACTGCGAAGGTTACGGGAAACCCTTAGCTACGCAAAAGAAAGAGTCGGTTTCTACAGGCAACTTTTTCAGGAACATAGCATGACCCACGAAGACATTACGTCATTGGATCAGATTGCCGGGCTTCCTTTTACCAAAAAATCCGATCTCGTACAGAACTACCCTTATGGCATGTGCGCAGTCGATCCTTCTGAGATAATCAGGCTGCACGCCTCCTCCGGAACGACCGGCAAACCGATAAACACCTATTACACCAGGAAAGACCAGCAAGATTGGCAGAAATGCATGGAACGCAATTTCCGCATCGCGGGGATTACCAAAGACGACGTCTGTCAGATCGCTTTCAGGTACACTCTTTTCACCGGCGCTTTCGGCCATCATCTCGGAGCCGAAAGCTGTGGAGCCATGGTGATCCCCACAAGCGCTGGTCAGACAGAGCGACAGATCATGATGATGCAAGACCTCAAGACTACCGTGCTCCATTGCACGCCGTCATACGCTCTTGTTGTCGCGGAGAAGCTAAAAGAATCGGGAATAGACCCGCAGAGTCTTGCCCTACGCCTGGGAATCCATGGGGCAGAGCCCATGTCCGAGGAGATGCGTCAGCACATAGAAGAAGGTCTGGGAGTGACGGCGCTCAGAGACTATGGCCTGACTGAAGTCGGGGGGCCGGGCGTGTCTATGGAATGCCCAAGCAAATCAGGTTTTCACATCAACGAGGACTATTTCTATCCTGAAATCATCGATCCCAACACTCTTGAGCCGCTTCCTCCTGGTGAAATTGGCGAGTTGGTCTTCACTTCTCTGCAAAAGGAAGCCATGCCCTTGATTAGGTATCGCACCAGGGACATCACACACCTCATGTATGATACATGCGCCTGCGGACGAACCCTGGTACGCCACGGTCCCATCTGCGGTCGGACTGACGACATGCTCATCGTGGGCGGTGTGAACTTTTTCCCATCCCAACTGGAGAGTATCTTGTTGGCATTTTCCGAAACTGCTCCGCACTACGCGCTTTATTTGAGAAAAAAAGGCCCTGTGGACGACGTGTCCGTAGAAGTAGAAACTTTGCCAGAATTCTGGGCGCTGACAGATGAGAACTCTTCGGATCGGTTGATGCAAAGAATCGAGGGGAAAATCAAGGACATTTTGGGATTCAGAATCCACGTTCGCCTGATGTCGCCAAATTCTATTCCCCGATCCGAGGGAAAGAGCAAGCGGGTTTTCGATGAACGGTAGTCGTGCGTGCTTATACGATGCGCATTTTAATAAGTAAGATTGGGGGGACCCTTTTTAGTAAAGAGTTTCCTCCCAGCCCCCCTTCCAGAATCTTCTATCATTTGCCGGAATCCCCATTTCTTGAAAGGAAATTTGGGGTTCCGGCGAGTGCTAAAAGTTCTTGGGATGAGGTTCGGGGAAACACTTCTTACAAGAAGGGTTTCTCCGATTTTGCTTCTCTGATTGCGAATTCGTATAAGATTCCTAGGCACGCTTCTCTAGGCCTAGATGACTTTGAGACAGTTTCGAATGTCCTGTCTGATATCCGCTATATGTTCGCTAGGACCGGATGAGCAGCATTTCGTCGGGGTGATTTGGCTTGCAAGCACGGGGCTGGCATCATACAATAAAATTAACTCAAATTATCGAAGGAAAAGAATGTGGAAGACCACACAATACTTGCCAGCTCCGATAACTTCGGTAACGTGACCGTTTGTCCAGGGGGTGTGGTGCACGTGAACCTTTCTCACTGTAGTCTGAAGTTCACTCCCTCGGATTTTGTCAAACTTTCCGAGCTGATAGCCAAAGCGCGAATCAGTTTTGATTCTCCCCGAAAGGGGAGCGCAAAGCCCCACCTCCAACTGGTGACCTCAGACCAGGAGCGCACACCTTCTCAGGAAAAACCCGAAGAAACTGTTTAGTGATTTTTCTCAACAGCTCTAGGCGGAACCGCACGTGTAAGACCGATTCGAATCAAGTTTAGGTAAAATTGGCGAGGATCTTCGTTGTTAAGGAAGATTCCCCAAACCCTCCAAAAAACTTTTAACACTTGCCTGAATCCTTATTTTTTCTAGGACAAAAAGAGGATTTAGGCAAAATGCTGGAAGTTCTTGGGATGGGGTTCGGGGAAGCACTTCTTACGAGAAGAGTTTCTCGGATTTTGCTTCTTTGATTGCGAATTCGTATTACCTGCTCGATGGGAATTGGCATCACTGGTCCCGAAAATTGTCGACTTCATCGGCTGGGCGATAAAACAATTCTCCACCATCCTTTAATTTCTGTACAAGAGTGAGTTTTTCCGCAAGGAGATCTTGCTCGGAATTGATCTCTCTATCAAGAAATCGGGTGGAGGAACAAATGAAAGCGGAGCAGCAAGCCGTACGGCCGTTGCCATCGCAGAGGGGAAATTTCGGAGCAGATCGCAGCTCAAAAGAGGAAGAACTCGCGTCCGCTCTGTCGCCCGGAATCTCCGTCTTGAACTACATAATAGAAAACATTAGAGCGACTGGGAAAGATCCCAAACGGACTCTTTTAGGGTTCTTTCTTGGGTGGGTAGCCTTTTTTGTGATCTGGCGAGTGATTCCGGCTCCTCCCGATTTAAGTGCCAACGGAATGACCGTGCTGGCGATAGTGGTGTGGGCGTGCATAATGTGGGTGTCTGAGGCGCTCCCTGTAGGAATAACAGGAATCGGCATTCCGACACTGCTCATCGTTACTCATGCTCTGCCTTGGAAAGACGGCAAGCCTCCCCTCGTGCAGGTGTTCGGCGGCTTTACTACAGAGGTTCTATGGTTGTGTCTATTCGCCTTTTTCGTGGGAGCTGTCATGCAGCTTCTCAAGTTGGACCGACGCATTGCTTTGGGGCTACTCGACAAGCTGAAAGCATCGAATGTGGGGCAGGTCATTTGGGGGATGTTTCCCGTGAATGTGGCGCTCGGCTTTCTTATCCCGGCGGCCAACGCGAGAGCGGCCACTCTCTTGCCCGTGATAAACGGAATCAACGAATTGCTTGGAGATACTGCCAGAGAACTGGATGCCAAAAAGGCTATTACTATCCAAGGGCTGGTTTACGCGCCCATGATCTGCGGGGTATTCATACTGACCGCTCATCTTCCGAACATGATCATGGTAGGCATCTTCGAGAACCATGACTTCAAGAACCTGGGCTACCTGCAATGGATGATCCTGCATCTTCCTTATCTTGGAATGTTTCCACTGACTCAGCTTTGGATCAAATACTATTTCCGGACCTCAGGCGTTGAAATAAGCGGCGGACACGCTGAGATTCACAAAAAACACAAAGAACTCGGCCCTATGAGCCCAGGCGAATGGGTATTGCTTGCGCTGTTCGGTGGAGTGGCCGTGCTATTCATGCTGGG
Organism: Desulfomonile tiedjei; assembly: GCA_016212935.1. Classification (GTDB taxonomy): domain Bacteria; phylum Desulfobacterota; class Desulfomonilia; order Desulfomonilales; family Desulfomonilaceae; genus Desulfomonile; species Desulfomonile tiedjei_A. The sequence goes on from JACRDE010000186.1 coordinate 7,821, forward strand.
CAAGGGCAGCCCGATCTTACAGGTTCACGGTCAGCAACTCGGCGTTATCGGACTTCTCGCCACTCTGGTTCTCTTTGCGCCCGGATTGTTCCCCTTCAAATGGAAAGCCGTTCAGGATCGCACGATTTGGGGTACGTTCCTTCTGTTGGGCGGTGCGATTACCATGACCTCGGCAATGACACAGTCCGGGCTCGCCAAGTGGCTCGCAGACATCGTCCACAATCAGGTGGTTGGACTGCCTTGGTGGGGTGTTGTCCTCGCACTGATGGTGGGAACACAGATAATGCGTTTGGGGATGCTTTCCAATGTTGCCGCGGTGGCAATGCTTGCTCCGGTAGTGTTCGCGATGGCCGGCAAGCTTGAGCTCCACCCGGTTGCGTTCACATTGTTGGTCTGTAATACGGACACTTTTGCCTACGTGCTTCCCACTCAGATAACCGCGGCTGTGATAGCCTACGGAACAGAGACGTTCAGCACGATGGATTATGCCAAAGTAGGGTCAGTGAGCATTCTCCTGGCGATACTTTACGGCCTTGTCGTCATTGCGCCGTGGTACGCCTTGTGGGGCATCCCTGTATGGAATGCCGCTGCGCCTTGGCCTTTCTAGCTCATTGAGAGATATTAACCACTTGCACAATCAAAGGAGAAGAAAATGGGCCGGCAGTCTATAAGAAGCTATGATGATGTGCCTGTAATAATTATTGAGACCGATTTGCTCATCATCGGAGGTGGCAACGCAGGCTGCTTCTCTGCGGTGGAGGCAAAAAAGCTCAACCCTGACTTGAAAGTGACGATCATGGAGAAAGCGCATATCGAGCGCAGTGGTGCATGCGCAGGAGGGATGGACGCCATCAACACTTACATTCCGCCGGGAAAGACACCTGAGGACCTCGTACGTTGGTGCCGTTCCCAGGTAGGAGGCGGTCCGATTCGAGAAGACCTTGCGTTGAGCAACGCGCGAGAGCTCAACGAGTCTGTGGACGACCTCGAACGTTGGGGATTACCTGTACTGCGGGATGAAAACGGAAATATTAAATATCGGGGAGCCTGGGACATATCCATACATGGAGAGCAGTTAAAACCCATTATGGCTGAAAAAGCCTTGGAATCCGGTGCGGAAGTCTATAACAGAATTGCCGCAACTGCTCTCCTTATGGACGGAAACCGCTGCATCGGGGCTATGGGATTCGGGATTCGCGACGGGAGCTTTTACGTGTTCAGAGCCAAGGCGACTATAGTGGCAACTGGAGGAGCTTGCGGCATCTATAAGAGCTACACCAGCGACGCAAGTTCATCCCACCACCAAACGTGGATGTGTCCATACAATGTGGGGAGTGGATACGCAATCGGAATACGCCAAGGAGCGGAGATGACCTCCATGGAACAGCGTTGGGTAGCCACTCGGACCAAAGACTTCTGCGGACCTGTGGATACAATATCGGTGGGATACAAGTCTGCGGTGATCAACGCCAAAGGGGATCGTATCCTTCAGAAACACTATGCCCATTTGGGAGGTGATAAAGCTCC
>JACRDE010000190.1 GCA_016212935.1 Desulfomonile tiedjei
AGATGCAGAGCAGTGCTAAAAGTTTCCGCGAAGGGCTTGGGGAACCTTCTTTACTAAAGAAGGTTCCCCAAATTCTTACCGCTTTGAACGAGCATTGGTATAAGGTATCAAAACACCTTAATGCATCATCGAAGCAAAGATTGGTACCATACGATGAAAGCAGGAAGTGCTTTGCTCTCGCCTGAGGCTAAACAGCAGGTGTTGGATCGGAAGAAAGAAGAAGATTAGGACAGAGGCCATGGACAAAGACAGAATCGACCAGATAATTGATAAAGACAACTCCGAGGCAAGTTATTCGCAAGGAGGCATTTGGGAAGGCCGCTTACATAGGTACTATTGATTTGACATATCGGCATATCCTTGGTATTTATCTTTTGGGGTGCCCACATCCAAGACCAGGAGTCCATCCATGTACCGTTTTTTCGGCTTTACCTGAAGTAGTTGGAAGCAAGCTACCCGTGTTTGGTTAGCTCAGAGCTAGGCCGAAAGACTCCTCCTTTTCCAACTAGTTTCCCCTAATCTCAATCCGAGGACTTCTTTCAGCCGGCTCAGAGACCTCTTTGAAGCTGTCAGGAGGGCAATGGCGCTGGGCGCCCCGCGGGCTGCAAACCCGTTGGCCCGGTCTAGTAAACCGGGAGGAGGTTCGATTCCCCTTGCCCTCTCCAACAGAGAATAGCCGTATCCCAGGATCGGGCTGGCCTAACCTGTTGCTGTAGTTACTAGGCTCGTCCCCCAAGTAGCGGGAGGATTCGATGAGGAGCTCACAATGGAGACTCAGACAAACCGCCAAGAACTGAGATCTGTGGACAAATTTATTACCGCGGGCGTTGCAGGGCACGTGGACCATGGCAAGACCAGTTTGGTTCGATGCCTTACCGGGATCGACACGGACCGTCTCAAAGAGGAAAAGCGGCGGGGTCTTTCGATTGAACCGAGCGTTGCGCCGTTCCAGCTTCCATCAGGCAACCGAATTGCCCTGGTGGACGTGCCCGGTCACAGCGATTTTCTGAAGAACACGATTCGCGGCTTGAGCAGCGTCGACATGGCCATCTTGGTAGTTGCAGCTGATGACGGAGTAATGCCGCAGACCAAAGATCATTTGGCGGTTCTGAATTTCGTTAATGCCAAAGGCGGTTTCATCGTGCTCAGCAAAGCAGATCTTGTCGATCACGAAACCATAGAACTCGCTGAGATGGAAATCCGGGAGATTGTGGAGGGCTCTTTTCTCGAAAGTAAGCCGGTTATTCCCTTCTCTGCAATGGACGGCAGCGGTCTGCAGGAAATTCTGCTGGCCACGGAAAACGAGGCCGAACAAATTGACGGTAAGGCGATTCAAGCTCCCTTTCGCCTCTGGATTGACCAGGTGAGGAGTTTTCCTGGTTTTGGCACTGTGGCAAGCGGTACAGTCATTTCAGGGAGCATTAGACGGGAGAACACCATTGAGCTGCTACCCTCCCGCAAAGAAGTAAAGGTACGGTTCATCGAGGTCCATCACCAGCGGGTCGAGCAGTCAGTCGCCGGCCAAAGAGTAGGGCTCAATCTGCACGGCATTTCGCTCGCGGATGTCAAGCTGGGAACTGTACTAGCTGCACCGGGGGTCCTCAGTCCTGCGGGTCTCCTCAATGCAGAGCTCTCCCTTCTCCCGACGGCAAGGCGACCGGTTTTAAATCGCCAGCGGGTCAAGTTGTACATCGGCACATACTGTACAACCGCCCTGCTGGTGATGATGGAAAATGAGCGGCTTCATCCCGGGGAGACCGGACTGGTACAGCTCAGGCTTCAGGAGCCTTTGGCGGTTCTCCCGAGAGATCCTTTTGTGATGTCTCCAATGAATCTGCACACCGTCATTGGAGGAGGAAGGATCCTTGAAACGCCAAGACAGAAGTTCAGAGTTGCCAACTCAGAAAAAACCCTGAGTTATCTGCAGCCTTTGCAAAGAGATGATGTAAAAACAATCATCAACCTATATATTACGAAGTTTTCCAGCCGCCCGGTCACTGCCGAAGAAATAGTCTCGGCCACAGGTTTTCCGGCAGAACGTGTCCAGTCCGCAATCAAGTCAAGGGTGAGGGCTGGAAAACTCCTCTATCTGGACGGCCGGGGATACTTCGACAGAACCCTCTACGAGCTTCTGAAAAAACAACTAGTGCCCGTAACGAAAAAAATCCTCTCGAAGGACGCATTCAAGCCGGCAGCGAGCGCCGACGAAATCCGTTTCAGGCTGGACCCGAACCTGAATGATGCGCTGTTTGAGCGAATGCTTGGAGAGCTGTGCAAGGAGGGGAAGCTCACGAGGAACGAGAAGGGGTATCGCGTACCAAACTTTGTGGTCAAACTTCCTTCATACCGGGAAAGACTCATCGAGCAGTTGGTCGAGTTTGCCAAAAAGCAGGGATATGCGACTTTCTCTGCCGGAACATTCTGGAAGCGCCACGGCGAGGGGATCTCGCACAGAGATGTCGAGAAGGTCCTCGATCACCTTCATTTTCAAAAGAAGCTCGTTCGACTTAACGACGGCCGCTTCTTAACTGTTGATGCTTTGAAGGACATCAAAGAAAAGGTCAGAGCCCTGATCCTGGGAAAAGGATCTCTGACCATCGAGGACGGCAAGCAGCTTCTCGGTTACGGGAGGAACAGAGCGGTCCCTGTACTCGATTACCTGGATTCTATTGAGTTCACTCGTCGCGTTGACGACGAGCGGGTGCTGAACCCAGAAGATTGCCACATTCGGAATCTGCGAGGGTGAGCACACACGTTCGAAATGCTTGTTGGCTCAAGCAATTCGGTCATACTCTCTCACACACCAACTAGATGCTCTATTTCTCAAGTTAGGTGACTTATTCCTGCCGGTCTCCAGCGTCCCTGGCAAGATACCTGATACTAATGCGCATTTAAAGAAGTAAAATTGTGGGGACCCTCTTTAGTAAAGACTTTCCCCCCAACCCCCCTTCCAGAAACTTCTACCATTTGCCGGAACCCCCGTTTCCTGAAAGGGAATTTGGGTTTCCGGCGAGTGCTAAAAGTTCTTGAGGTGGGGTTCGGGGAGGAACTTCTTACAAGGAGTGCCTCCCCGATTTTACATATTTGAAAGCGAAATGGTATTAGCGGTCTTCAAGCTGAGCCGCGTAAAGAGCGGCTCCCAACGCTCCGACCATGTCAGGTTCCGCTGCGACGAGAATCGGCGATTTCATCTCTTTTTCAACTAGTTGCCTCACGCAGAGGTTCATCGCCACTCCGCCGGAAAACACCAGAGGACCGTCGACCGAAACCCTTTTCAGCATGGAAAGAGAGCGCTTGACCACGGACTGATGGAGAGCCAAGGCTATGTCGCGTGGCCGGTGTCCTTGCGCCATCAAGGATGTAGCCTCTGATTCGGCAAAGACCGTACACATGCTATTGATGGAAAGGCCCGGCTTTCCCTCCAAAGCAAAATCTCCGAATCTCTCAACCGGGATCTGAAAGCTCGTGGCCATAAATTCAAGGAACTTGCCCGTTCCTGCCGCACATCGGTCGTTCATCTCGAATTTTGCGACCCGTCCCAATGAATCCAATGAGATCGCTTTCGTATCCTGCCCACCAATGTCCAACACGGAACGGGACTCAGGAAACACATGTCCTGCCCCCAGGGCATGTGCGAGAATTTCCGTGATACTATCGCTCTTCACGTGGTTCTGGAGAAGTTTTCTCCCGTACCCTGTGGCAACCGTTCGTTCAGCGGCCAAGCCGTTCAGAACCTTCAGGCATTGATCAACAGGGGTATACGTGGTCTCGACTTTCCGGAATTCCCTGATCCGCTTCGTGTCTTGATCCATGACAACTACTTTGATCGTCCTGGAGCCCACATCTATTCCACAGACTGCCATGATACGTACCGTTCCAATTCGTTTTCCCGTCGACCAATGTGTCTGTTACTCCGACGTGACGCAAATGTGGGAGGAACTCAATTGAAGAGTTCCCCCCTTCCCTGTCTCCTTGAAAGCGCTATCAGGTCTAAGAACAGCGGCATGCGCTGCATGTAGACATTCTGATTCGCTCGACGAAGGCTTCCACACGTGTCTTTATCTGTTCAACGTCTTCCATGCTGTAGTCAGTGTCAACTCGGAGGGTAGCTATTCCTGCACCTTCGAGGGCCTTTTCAACCGGCAGCGATTCAATCTGGTAGGGCTGACAGAATTGCAAGCCGTAGTGAATTACCCCGTCTGCCCTATAGTCGCTGGACATCTGTTTGACGTGCTCAAGCCGATCAGGGTTCGGTGTGAAGACGGCACAGTCAATCTTGAAATACCTATCGACAATAGCTTCCATCAATTCATCCACCGTGGTACCAGATCCGTCGGTCTGGTTGCGGGTTCCCCTCTCTCCCACGCAAGACTCCTCACCTACGATGACAGCCCCTGATTGTTCGATAACCCACGGCAGCTTCCAGTTAGGTACGGCCATGGGGCATCCGGATAGTAGAATTCGCGGACTTGCTTTCGAGTTAACCCCTTTCCCTTCGCTCACTCTCACCTCGAGCTCATCACAAATCTTATTGACTGAGTCAGTGAATCGAATCGGATCGTCGTAAAAGAATACCTGATTGATCAAGAGCGCATCCAAACCGGAAATGGGTACCGGATCGGCCTTCCTCAGCTCTGCAAGCCTGTGGACCGCCTTGCGCTTGTTGTTGACTATCTCAATCCCATTCCTGAGGCGAGCAGCGTCAATGGTTACTCCGGTCAGTTCCTCCACAGCCTTCTTGTACCTTTCGTATTCAGCTCTCAGCAGGGCCCTGCCCTCGTTTGATTTCGTCTGCGGAAGATCCATTACGTAGAGGTTTGGCACCATGGTATCCAGAACCTCGTAGGATTTCTTCTTTCCGTCGCATGTATTCTCGCCCACAATCATGTCCGAGGATTCAATGTATGGACACACTTTTCCGAGCTTGAACCCGAAGGCTGACTTGATGAGAGCGCACGTGTTACGGGGAAGGACCTTTTCGACTTCTTCAGTGGCGAATTCAGCGCCTGCGCACAACCCCACCATAGTGGCATCGGCAGCTCTGACGATTTCTTCGGGGACGAAGACGCAGAAGGAGCCGATCACCTTGTGGCCTTCTTTTTTTCCATCCAGAAGTTCTTTGACGCGGAGGCCGTGAACTTCGCTCATGACAAAATTGAAGTAGTCCATGCCCTGCGGCCGGTCGGACTGGCTCAGAAAGATGTCTTGATAGCCCTTGCCCAACACCTGGAGCAGGGCATCATGGGCTGTCAAATCCAGCCCCAAATCCTTCCACATTTGTTCATACTGGGTACCCATGTATCTCCTTTCGCTTTTCATCGTCACCTGAGAGATTGTCCCTCACTACATTTGTCGATGTATTGCATCGCTGTAATCTATTTCATACGTTGAGAGGTGTCAAGTCTGTGCGACGAACTGCTCGAACGCTGTAAGGACTGGGGAGGCATGAAACAACCGGAGAGAGGACTCTGTTCGCGGTTTGCCGGACTGCCCGGCTCGCCGGCATAATGTATCCGAGCGCGTCGGTATGTCAGCCTATCAATTCGGGTATCGTGCCCCGATCCTATCTCGTCTGTCTGTTGGCAAAGACGGTCGACAAGGGGCCTTTTGCAGTCTATTAAGGATTGCCAAACTGTCCCTGACGAAGCCCACTGCACGAGGGTCCGGCAATGAGCGGACCAGCATATCCTTTTATCGTCGAAGTTCTGTACAGTGCACATGACTTTTCAGCTTTTACCATCAACCTCACCTCTGATTGAGATTACTTGCTCCGACATAACTCAACCATGTCATCGGTATTTCCATGTTGACTAATTGAGATATCCAATGTAATTCTGGCTCAATCCATTCGTTACTTTGATGGATGCCGCGAAGCATGATTTTTCCGGAAATCGAGTCTTCGTGCGGCTGACTGAAGTTTCTCTCAACCATTGGAGAGTATGGGCCGTTAAATAAAGTGGAACAGGAGGGAGGACTTGGAAACGAAAAAGAATTTGTTCGCCACTTCTTTGGGGATAGTTGCTGTTGGGGCCGTTATCGGCGTCCTGGCAGCCTTGCTCCAGAAGTGGGGCAATCCTGGCAATATGGGCATCTGTGTTGCATGCTTTGAGCGGGACGTCGCTGGCAGCCTGGGCCTTCACCGGGCCGATGTCGTTCAGTATTTGCGACCTGAGATCTTCGGCTTTGTCCTGGGGGCCTTTGTTGCCGCACTCTCTTTCAGTGAATTCAAGCCCAGGTCGGGCTCTGCGCCTCTGGCACGATTCCTTCTGGGAATGAGCGCGATGATCGGTGCTCTTGTTTTTCTCGGGTGCCCATGGAGAGCCGTGCTCCGCTTAGCAGGAGGGGATGGCAACGCCCTTTTCGGGCTCGCCGGGCTAGCAACAGGGGTCGGGATCGGGACAGTTTTCTTCAGATCGGGCTACAGTCTCGGACGAACTTCAAAGCAGAATCATGGGCTGGGTCTTCTCATGCCGCTCGTTATCGCAGGGTTGCTGGTACTGGGATTGATTTTTCCGCAGATACCCAACGAGCCCAAAAGCGGAGTTCTCTTTTACAGCCTCAAGGGGCCCGGCTCTCAGCATGCGCCTCTGATTGTCTCTCTTGTCATCGGCCTTGCGGTGGGTTTTGCCGCTCAACGCAGCCGCTTTTGCACGATGGGTGCTCTGAGGGATTTGATTCTTTTCCGCCACTGGCATTTATTTTCCGGATTTATGGCCCTCCTGGTGGCTGCATGGCTGACTAACCTTGCTTTGGGACAGTTCCATCCAGGTTTTGCCAATCAACCGGTGGCACACACGCAGAGTTTATGGAACTTTTTCGGTATGCTGGTCGCAGGCCTAGCTTTCGCTTTGGCAGGCGGATGCCCGGGAAGGCAACTTTTCATGTCCGGAGAGGGTGACGGAGATGCAGCAGTTTTCGTTTTTGGGATGATCGTGGGAGCGGCTTTCGCCCACAACTTCGGTCTTGCCAGTTCTCCAGCCGGAATCGGCCCTCACGGAATGGCTGCCGTTGCTGTTGCATTAATAGCGTGTCTTTACATAGGATTTTCCAACATTAAACGAGTAGGAGCGTGAGGAGGCGAGAAAATGACGGAGAAGGTTGACGCGAGAGGCTTGTCATGTCCTCAACCGGTGCTGCTGGCATTGTCTAAAATGAGAGACATGAAGACCGGCGAGTTGGAAGTACTTGTGGACAACGAAGTGAGCAAAGAAAACGTGAGCCGTGCGGCCTCAAAGGAGGGCTGGGAACTTGCTCAGGTTCGGGAAGAGGCAGAAGAATACCACCTCTTGTTAAGACGCTCATGAACTTGCTGAGCAGGATGTTGGGAGCTTTCCGGAAGTCCGGGGTCAAAGCTGACCTCCACGACAAAGGCGTTTCGGAGCGAGGCCTGTTGATATTCGAGCATACGAGCGAAGTAATAAGGGCCGAATCTCTGCTCAAAGAGGCTGGCATTGACGTCGCGGTCAAAGGGCCTCCTCCAGAAGTCCGGACTGGCTGCGACCTTGCGATTACATTTCCGATAGTCGCCTCCCTGCAGGTGTCTCATGTGTTGGAAAAGGCAAAAATAGAGCCTTTGCAAGTGCTTTCGCTCCAAGATCTGTTGCTTGAGCCGGTGAGTATTTATTGCGTGAAGGACTTCGGTGACTATCTAATGGTCAGGGCAGCCAACATGAAGATCACGGTGGACAAACGTGACTTGAGGATCGTCAATATTTCCGGTGGTGGCTGCCCCGATGTGCCCTACCTCGCAGCGAGGCTGGTGGGAAAGACTCTCATGGAGGCCCCTGAGCCTCGCTCGCTTGGCAGCACCTTGTGTGGGTACGCTCTGCAGCTGGCATACGAAGAAATGAGGCGGAGATGCCCTTGATGATTGTGGGCACGGTTCCTTACGAAAACTTCCCTCTCACTTACTCAGGGTGCAGTTTCAAGGACGGTAGGCTGAATTTAGGCCGCGAGAGCATTCCCGTGCTTAGAGGAACGCCTGCGTTACTCGCGGCGGCATGTATCGCTTCAGAGGTCCTTGGTTTGGAAAAACCCAGGGCACTCGTGGCAGGAGATATAGGTCTGGGAGACGGGAGCAGACAGGTATATGCCCATATCGTGAAATATCTTCCGGAGTGTAACGAACAAATCATCGTCTTCCACTATCTTCAACCCGATGTAGATTGGCACAACCGCATTCTGATAAAGATTGAGGAACTCGACCGCCGGCCCATATTGGTGGCTGATGCAGGTTACATGTATGTCGCAAAGATGAGCGGTTTTGCGGCTTCCTATGACCTCTTCACTCCCGATGTGGGTGAGATGGCCTTTCTGGCTGACGAATCAGCTCCTCACCCTTTTTATACACGCGGTTTTCTTTTACAGGAAGATGACGGGGTTCCGGAGCTAATTCGAAGGGCGTACGAACATGAAAATGCCGCCCGTTACCTTCTCGTGAAAGGGAAAACGGACATCGTCGCTTCCGTCAATGGGATCGTTGCCGATATCTCGGAACCTTGTGTCGAGAATATGGAACCTATCGGAGGGACTGGGGACAGCCTGACGGGGATCGTCGCAGCATTGATCTGCTGCGGGAGATCCGTACCCGAATCGGCAGCGCTGGGGGCCAAAACGAATCGCATCGTCGGTCACGTGGCAAACCCCACTCCAGCATGGTCAATTGCTGATTTGTTATCCTGCTTGCCTCAGGCCCTACGGGACGTACTATAGCAATTCTTTGAAATCGCGTCGGCTTGGCCTATGATTCCCGCCCGCATTCCGTACCTATCTAACCAGGTCATTACTGGGAGCGGTCTTCTCCCCCGCGTAAATGAAGGCTTACACCTTAACGACAATTTGTCTTGACAGCCGAAGGGCCCAAAGATAAATTTCCAAAAGGGGGAATCCCACTTCGATATCACTCATTTTCAAGGAAAATTTGGGGGAAGCTGATTACGGGGCGAATGGTCGCCGCATAATTCCGGTTAGCACTTGGTTCTTTATAGTTCGTGTCAACGGCATTTTAGTTTACTTACAGAGAAAATGGAGGGTGGACTATGTCCGGCTGCGGTGCTTGCACTTCGCGTAGGATGAGATTCGCCATTGTTTTGGCAATTCTCGCTGCAACTATCTGTCCTGATGTTTCTATAGGCGCCGGGACCCCTGTACCGGGATATTTGGGGTGGACGAGTCTGGATTCCGGAGGGTCCACCTGGTACTTTTACAACGATTACGGTCGATTCTCCTTCAATAATTCAACCAGTAAATGGTACGCTTACGATCAATTCAGCAAACAATGGCAGACGTTGAGCAGCACAGGGGCTTCGGGCAGCTACCTCTTTGACGGGGCTTTGCATGACATGCGCAACGGCTGGAATTACTTGTACAGCACCCCGCTGCAAACCGGGAACTGGGCCAGGACTGACAATGGTGCAGCGCGTCTCGGATACGATTACTCCAGCGGCCGCTGGTACCAGTTCGATCCCTATGGGGGTTCGTGGCGCACCCTTAGCGGTTCGGCTCGTTCCGGATATTTTCTTGGTAATGGCGCTCTGAACGACCTGGGCAACGGGTGGAAGTTCGTCTACAGCTACTCGGGCGATACCGGTAACTGGGCCAGGAGTGACACAGGGGCAGCGCGCTTCGGATACACTTACAGCTCCGGTCAATGGTGGGGTTACAGAACGGGCTGGACCAGGCTCGGCAATTTGGGAAATTCTTCCTCTTTCATGGGAGACGGGGCCTTTCATACTGTGTCCTCTACCTGGGCATTCTCCTACAACAGTTCGACAGATGCCGGAACCTGGCGCAACCAGAGCGATGGATCCGATCGCTTCCGATACTCCTTTGGGGCCGGTCAATGGTACAGCACCAGCGCGTACGACGCTGGCTCGTGGAATGCTGTGGGCGCGGCAGGCGTATCCTCAGTTTTCCTTGGAGACGGTGCGTGGCATGGTCTGAACAATGGTTGGTCTTATGTTTACAATTCCGCAGGGGATTACGCACTGTGGCGCTACGGCGCCAACCAGCGGTTCCAATACAGCTATCGGGACGGCCAATGGTTCAACACCGGAGCGTACGACGCTGGCTCATGGAACGCGATAAGCGGACCGGATAGGTCGTCGTCTTTCGTTGGCGACGGAGTCTGGCACGACGTTTCCCAGGCAGGCGGGGACGCATGGTGGTATCGGTATTCCTCAGCAGCTGACGAGGGTTTTTGGTCAAAGTCCGACGGCGGACCGGATAGGTTTTCTTACAAGTATGCGTCAGGTGCCTGGTTTGATTATCCGAGCTTCGGCACCGGCTATCAGGTGGGGGCATCCGGCCTTGGCGCTGCATTCATCGGCAACGGCGCGTGGAAGGACCTGTACAATGGCTGGCGATACAAATACGCATACGGCGCGAACGACGGTTTCTGGGCGACTCCGCTCACAGGTCTGAGCAGGTTGTCGTACGGCTACGATACCGGACAATGGTACCATCATGATTCTTTGGGCCGCTACACCCTGGGGCAGGGCTCGCAAGCAGCGTCCGTATTCCTGGGCGATGGCCTGCGGCACAATATCACGCTTGCAGGTGGGGACTCCTGGTGGTTCAAGTACAACAAGGGTGAAGACAAGGCTGCATGGTTCAAGTCCGCTACTGGAAACACGAGATTCGCCTACAGCTACAGCACCGGCGACTGGGGTGACTACCCGGTATTCGGCAGTACCTACAACCTGGGTGTAGAAGGCCGGTCGGCCAACTTTATCGGCGACGGCAATCGGCACGACCTGGGGAACGGATGGTGGTATGCATTCGCGTACGGAACGGATGTGGCGTCCTGGGCCCAGACCGATACGTCGCCCACTCGCTTCTCCTATGCGTACAACACCGGGAAGTGGTACCATCATGATGGGTCCACGGACTATGCATTGGGGTCCGGCCAGAAAAATGCGGCAATCTTCATCGGAAATGGTGGGATCCACGATGTATACGTCTACGGAAACACCCGCTGGTTGTATCAGTATCTGTACGCTTCGGATACGAGTACCTGGGCGTTGCCTGATACCGGGTCCACTCGTTTCTCCTACCGGTACGGCTCGGGCGAGTGGCTCCACCATGATTCCACAGGCGGTTATCTCATGGGCTCCGGGGCCCCCGATGTTTTGGCGGATACAGCATTTCACTCTATCTCCGTGAACGGCAACGAGTGGATGTATCGGCATGATTATGATTATGACACTGAATACTGGCGCGAACCAACGACAGGCACAGAGAGGTTCCGATATGCGTTCGGTACCTCAAGATGGTATCAAGGCGGCTATCAATTAGGGCCTGACGGGACATCGGTTTCGGAGCTGATGCTTGATGGGTCCAGCCACAGTGTCGGCACGTCCGACCCGTGGTGGTTCACCTACGACTATGGAGCCGATACTGGAAGCTGGGCCAAAGGCCAACTCGATCCGGCGAGATTCTCTTACAACTACCTTGCTGCCACCTGGACAGATCATGCGCCCAGTGGCTCATATCAGCTTGGCATAGCAGGTCTCAACTCCAGTTTCCTCGGTGACGGGTACGATCATACCGTAGGCAACGGATGGAACTACGCTTACACCTACGGTTCGGACGAAGCCACATGGAAGCGTGGCTCTACACGAATCTTCTCGTACGATTACGATGGCCGCCAATGGTACCAGTGGGATAGCTATGCGAACCGGTACGAATTGGGTTCTGACAACTGGGCGGCATCGGATTTCATCGGCGACGGCAACAGGCACGATGTAACGCTCGCTGGGGGCGATACATGGTGGTATTCCTTTGATTCTACATACACGCTGGGCAGGTGGTTCAGGTCGGACACTGACGCAGACAAGCGGTTCGATTACGGGTACGGGACTGCTGCCTGGAGACATTTCGGGCCGCATTCCCCGTCCGGAGTGGTCCTGAGGACCGGGGTCTCCGCGGATTTCTTCGGAAACGAGCAGTACCACGGCATGACCACCACCGATCCATGGTCGTATGCGTACGATTACGACAACGATAGGGCATTGTTCTCAAGGGACGGCGGGACGACGATGCGGTTCGCGTACAACTATACGCCAGGCACCTGGATGGACAATGCTCCCAGCGGCGAGTACCAAATGGGGGCTGCCGGTCTTGATGCCAACTTCAGGGGCGACGGGACAGCTCGTTCGTTGGGCAACGGCTGGAACTACTTGTATCAGTACAATCCCGAGGAAGGGCTATGGAAGCGCGCCTGGGACAACAGAACGATTTTCTCTTACGCTTACGGGGCAGGCCAGTGGTACCATCATGACAATTCCAACCGGTACGCATTGGGTGAGGACAACTGGGCTGCATCCGAGTTCATGGGCGACGGAAATCGGCACAACGTCACTGTCGGTACAGGCAACACATGGTGGTACTCCTACGATTCGGTGAACACACTGGGCAACTGGTTCAGGTCGGACAGTGACACAGACAAGCGGTTCGGGTATCTCTATGCCACGGATGTCTGGCTCCACTTCGGGCCTTTTTCTTCAAATTTAGTAGGTCTTAGGGCCGGGGTTGGCGCGGGGGTCTTCTTCGGAGACGAGCTTTACCACGGCATGACCACCTCCAGTCCGTGGTCGTATGCGTACGATTACGAGGACGACCTGGGGTTTTTCTCAAAGGACGGCGGGACATCGGTACGGTTCACTTACAACTATACGCCAGGCACCTGGATGGACAATGCCCCCAGCGGTGAGTACCAATTGGGGGCTGCCGGTCTCGATGCCTGGTTCAGGGGCGACGGGGTCTCTCGTTCCGTGGGCAACGGCTGGAACTACGTGTTTCAGTACAATCCAGAAGAGGGACTATGGAAGCGCCCGTCGGACGATCGGACGATCTTCTCTTACGTGTACGGCACAGGCCAATGGTACCATCAGCCGGGTAGCTCATCCCGACACGCACTGGGCGAAGCCAACTGGGCTGCTTCCGTGTTCATTGGCGATGGGAATAGGCGCAATATCACTGTCGGCACAGGCGACACCTGGTGGTATAGGTACGATTCAGGCACCTCCGCGAGCTATTGGTTCAGGTCTGACAATGACTCGGATAAACGGTTCGGGTACGTTTACGACGCTACCTACGGTACCTGGAGCCACTTTGGGCCGCATTCCCCATCCGGAGGGCCGCTGAGTTCCGGCTTCGTCATTGGATTTATGGGCGACGGATTGAGCCATTCCGTTCAAAACGTTCTTGATTACAGATACAATTATACTCTTGATGAAGGGCTCTGGAGACACAACAGCAGCTATGTCGACCGCTTCGTTTACGAGTACGATCAGGGTCAGTGGAGTCACAATTACAACTCCGTTCGGTACCCTCTCGGACTGGCCGGGGCCGCTGTGTCCGAAGCATTCTGGGATGGCAGCGAGCACCTTCTTAGCATAGCCGGAGACAACTGGTACTATAGGTACGATGGTGGTAATTCGCGTGCAATCTATCGGTACGATGGCACGTCCGGTTCACAATTCGTTTACACTTATGGTTCGTATGGAGACACCGGTACTTGGGGATTTTATGAAAGCGGATATGTCAGAAACTTCACAAATACGGGACGGGCGCCTGACGTGTTTTTCGGTGATGGGGCATATCATGACACCTACTCCGGTGGGGCGTACATAAGGGTCAAGTATGACAAGTCGACCAACAGACTCTTGGTGGACAAGACCTCGGCCAACAGTGCGGGTCTTTTTGGGTGGCTGTACTATGACTATGCAAGCCAGAAGTGGTGGGATTACTACGTGACGAATGACTCGTACCATCTAATGAACGGATGGTTCCTTTCAAATTTTTATGGCAGTTATCTCTTGTTCACTAAAACAGGCGTGCCGGGCTCCTATTCTTTCGGCTTCAGCCTAGACCCACTCGGGAACTATTCCGACGCCGCGTACCGTGATTACAATTACGGTACTGGCATGTGGTTGTTACCGGATGAAGCCGGTGCACCCGACCTGTACAGGCCATGAGTCTTGAACACCTGATGGCCTGACACAATGCACGGGGCCGGTTCGCCGGTCCCGTTTTCTCTTGCCTGTCCGCACATGTCCGTTTCCGTTGATACGAGTTCGCATATTTGAAAGCGAAACGGTATGATATGGGGTCGACGAAGCACGAGAATCAGCGAACCTGTCATTCCAGCGAAGGCTGGTATCTAGAAGGGCCACAGCGAGCAAGACTGGATTCCCGTCCTCGCGGGAATGACCGCCTTTCGAGGTCTCAGAATTCCCGTATGGAATGGGAATTATAGCAATTCTCAAAGGTATTGCGCCCTTGACCGATACGGATCGGTGCTTGATGCAGAGTGGTGGGACAGGCTTCCGATACTGTCTCAATATTGGTTTGCGCACCGAAATCCTGGCACGCGCTTCTTCTCCCGGCAATGAATTGCCGGGCTACTATGCAGCGTCCCTCCGGGACGCCAGCCATACAAGCCCCGTAGGGGCGACACACAGTAGCCCGGTGCTTAAGAAACTGTCTCAAAATTCACGCCCAACGATACATCGTGCCACGATAGTATCTTCCCGGCAATGAATTGCCGGGCTACTATGCACCGTCCCTCCGGGACGCCTGCCATACAAGCCCCGTAGGGGCGACACACAGTAGCCCGGTGCTTTAGCGCCGGGTACCCGTGTGGCACGATTCAGCGTGTCGCTTGAATTCTGAGACAGTTTCTTCCAGCCTGTCTATCAAGTATGACGGGCAAGATGCCCGTCGCCGCCAAATCCTTTTCTTTTTAGCTATTATTTTGGAGAATCCCTATATACAACCTGCTAAAAGTTCTTGAGGTGGGGTTCGGGGAGGAACTTCTTACAGGACGCGGCCTGCGGCCGCAACCAAACTTCGTCCGATTTCTCTCATAGAAACAGCAAGTTACATCGATCGCAATCCAACTTCTTCTCGAGAAAACAAGAAATCGAACGTTATTAATAAGAAGTGCCTCCCCGATTTTACATATTTGAATGAGAAATGGTATCAAGGATTAGGGAGACGCACCATGGAGATCAAGAGAGTATGTATCGTCGGTGCCGGCTTGATGGGTTCCGGCATTGCCCAGGTTTGCGCGAGTGCGGGACTGAAAGTGATTTTGTTCGACGTAGCCCCTGAAGCGGTCGGTCGAGCGCTCAAGAACATTGCCTGGTCGGCCGGAAAGTTCGTCGAAAAACAGAAGGTCGACGGACCGGTGGAAGCCATTATGGCTCGTATTACTGCAACCGACGACTTGGCTAGGGCCTCGGAAGCGGACCTTTGCATAGAGGCAGTTTTTGAAAAGCTCGATCTAAAGCAGGAAGTGTTCCGAAAACTGGGCTCGGTAGTGAATCCTGAAACCATGTTGGCAAGCAATACCAGCGCAATTTCCATCAGCACGCTGGCTGCGGGAGTCCCATGCCCGGAACGGGTATTAGGCCTCCATTTTTTCAGCCCAGTCCCTATGATGGAAGCTGTGGAGGTCGTTAGAAGCCAATTCACCAGCGACGAAGTTTTCGATCGAGGCAAATTTTTCGTCAAATCCATCGGTAAAGAGCCAATCCTGGTTCACAAAGACGTGCCCGGCTTTCTCATTAATCGGATAAATTTTCCGGCAACCATCGAGGCGATGCGTCTGGTGGAGGCCGGAGTGGGGACTGTTGAAGACATTGACAAGGGACTGCGCCTGGCTTCGGGTCGCAGAATGGGAATATTCGAGACGGGTGACATGGTGGGCCTGGATGTTACCTGCGGAGCTCTCACTGCAATCTATGAAGAGACAAAAGACCCCCGATGGTTTCCGCCGGCTGTGCTCCGCAGGAAAGTCATGGCAGGACACCTTGGCCGTAAAACAGGTAAAGGCTGGTACGAATACAATCCTGACGGCACTCGAAAACCGTCCACGGAATAATTCACACCAGTTCGCATTCAAACAATTGAGAATCTGGGAGGAGCTTCTTGAAAGAAGTTCCTCCCCGAACCCCTCTTCAAGAACTTCTGGCATTCCCCGTAAACCAGGACGGAGAAACTCATGAAGGAAGTGGTCATTGTCGCGGGTGTCCGAACCCCGGTGGGCAGGTACATGGGTTCACTTAAGGATGTGCAGCCTTACGAGCTTGGGGCCGTTGTGCTCGACGAGGCAGTGAGACGGGCGGGAATCGAACCCACTATAGTGGACCATGTAATCATGGGACAGTCCTATCAAAACGGCGAATATGTGAATATCGCCCGCATGTCACTGCTCAAAGCAGGTTGGCCCGAAAGCATCCCTGGCGTGACCCTGGATAGTCGCTGCTGTACAGGCCTCGACGTTGTCCGACACGCGGCTGCAATAATTGCGTCGGAACAGGCCGAGATAATCGTGGCAGGCGGAGCGGAGAGCATGAGCAATGCGGAATTCTACCTCCCCGGCAGCATCAAATGGGGGATCGGCGGCAGCAAGGGCATGCCGAAAGGCCACGGCGATCTCTCAACATGGGGGCTGCCTCTGTACGATCGAATACAGAGGGCGAGAGTCATGTCTCAGCCGGAAGAGCGAT
>JACRDE010000191.1 GCA_016212935.1 Desulfomonile tiedjei
ATCCTATGAAACAACTTGGTAGGGACCGGCAAGTGAAACTGTCTCAAAATTCACGCCCAATGATAAATCGTGCCACGACATTATCTTCCCGGCAATGAATTGCCGGGCTACTATGCAGCGTCCCTCCGGGACGCCAGCCATCCAAGCCCCGTAGGGGCGACACAGAGTAGACCGGTGCTTGAGCGCCGGGTTCCCGGGTGGCACGACTCAGGGCATCAAATCAGTTTTGAGACAGTTTCAAGTTGCCGGTCTTCTGCAGTGTCTTCATGGTTCGTTGTTGCGCTTTCCGCCATGGAAGTCGGTATCAATCCAATTCTTTCCCAGTGGTGGTCATAGTGATCTTGCCGTGCTTGACGCCTCGGGTGGAAATCAGCTGCTCCCCTGCTTTTCTCACTTCGTCTGAGCCCCCCCTCATAATGAGGACTTCAAGACAGTTGTGCTGGTCCAGGTGGACATGAACCGCTGAAATGATCAAGTCATGCTTTTTGTGCTGAATTTCCGTAAGCTTCTGCGCCAGATCACTCTGTTCGTGATTGTAAACCACGGTGACTGTGCCCACTATGTCATGTTGAGATTCGCTCCATTCATGCTCCACAAGGCGGTCCCTGATGAGATCTCGGATGGCTTCTGATCGATTGGTGTAGCCTTTTTTTGAAATTAGTTCGTCGAATTTTTCCAGCAGATCATCAGGAATAGACACCCCGAATCTAACCAAATCCGCCATTGCGACACCTCCGCCGGTCTAGAAGATGGTCCGCCATGCAAACCGTATGAAGTATACACAAACTACCGAGGATTTCCAAAGGGGAAGGCTGATATCAAGGCGCATTCAGGCGCGCAGTAATTGATAATCGAAGAGGTTGACGTCTCGGGCGAGTCTTTTCCGGTACGAACGGTGCTTTCCGGCTTCCCTTCGAAAACTCGCCGGAAACCATGGTCAGTTATGTTATTCCTTATGGCCGTGCGGCGGTATTATTGAAAATCCTCATTCGTGTCTTCTTGCTCATTCAATTTCTTTTCAATGTTGTCAATGACGCATTTCGCCCACGGGTTGGTAACCTTATAGATCATCTCCAGGCCCTGGCGCGTGGAAGTTATGATTCCTCGGCTCTTCAGGTGTATGAGATGCTGCGAAACAGTAGCCTGGTGAAGTCCGAGGCACTCCTGCATGTTCTTCACGTTGCACCCGCCCACCTTCAAAAGTCCGTAGACGATTTTCAGTCGTATCGGATGCCCAAGAGCCTTGAAGATCTCTGCTTCCTTGGAGAACTCCATCTTCTTGACCTTATGGAAAAGTTCGTCCAGTTCAGGTGAATTCTCTTCTACAGATTCAACTTGCGCGTTCATTTTCTCAAAACCCTTCAATTAACAAGACTTAGGTTTTTCTCTGCTCGAGCAACCGTCTTTCGCCTGCTCCGCAGGCCGTGCGGGAGACATTCAGGTAGCCACTCCGGCTTTGGGAAGTACCCAAAGATTCACGATAAACCACCCGATCACCACGCCGACGACAAGAAGTAATTCCATGAGGCTCCTCGCAATACCTAATCGGTTGTATCCCCTAAAGCGAAAGAAGCAATTCGTTCGGAAATTTTTCTTCCGGGATTGCCTCCAAGGAGATGGTGAAGCCATTCAGGCAGGTCGCTTCCAGGCTCAACAGAGGTCCCGGTCCCTTGCTCCCCAAGAAGATCGGCTAGCCATCGCATCACAGCGGGAACACTCCATTTCGCTAGCCCCATATGGGTTGCTACCACCCTGCCCTGTTTGTCTATGACATACGTGGATGGAAAACCTTTTACTTCGTATATTGCTTCATTAGATCCGTTCACTACGTAGTATCCCATGGTACGACCGTTTACCACGTTTTCGACCACTGACTTACGACCGCCAGCTCTCGTAACAATCGTGAAAGGCCCTGCGTAACGTGTTGCATGGGCCCTGACCCACGAAGGATCATCCCACAAGTTGGCGCAAAGCACCTTTATGTCACCGTTGTTGAATGATTTCAGCATGGCAGAGAACTGATTTTTCTCCATGTCGCAATAAGGGCAGTCCTTGCGCCAAAAATTCAAGAGAACGACTTTGCCTTTGTAATCAGCAAGATTCACCACTCTTCCGTCGACCGTGCTCATCTGAAAGTTGCTGGCAGGAGGCGGATTCTTGAAAACATGAAAATCCGTTCCCTTAGGCCCTCCAGCTCCAAGAACCTGCCCTGAGCCCCAGAAAAGGAAGGCAGACACCAACATTAATAGCAGGGCTGACAAAACAGATTTCTTTCGGGCTAACAAAATGTTCTCCTTCGGGACCATCCATTGTATATATAGATATCTGAATATTTGCTTAATGTCAACAACCTTTTTCGACCTAGACCCAAATCGCTTCAGGACTCACTAATTGCGGCGCAATTTTCAAGGGTTAATAGTATTTGACTTTCATATGACAAACATTGCGGGCACGGAGGCCCGTCGGCTACTGTCAGGCCGGGTTACTTGTCTCAATGGCAAATATCCACGTGCATAGCACCTGGGTTTCTATGGCGAACTAAACGGTATGAGACCTTTCAGGCCAAGAGTCCTGTTTAACATCCCAGCCCTGGTCCACTCAACTGAAAAGGTTACATTGTCTCGGAGCTTTCGGTTTTCTTTTCGCCAATGGATCCTGAAATTCGCATAGAGACTTATCCATCTCAGCTAGAAAGTGGGACTGTGGCAGTTCGCAGGAGCGGCCGTGGAGACTTCTGAGAGCTGCGCAAGTAACGAAAAGCTCATCCGCCGCCCTGGTCATTGCCACATAAAGCAGGCGGCGTTCCTCATCCATGTCTTGAGACGGCATTGATGAAGCGTGCGCCGGAATATGCGGAATGATGCCCTCTTCGCATCCGGCGATGAATACCACAGGGAATTCCAAGCCCTTGGCCGCGTGAATGGTCATCAGAGTCACTGCTTCGACCCTCGGATCGAATGCCTCGGCCTCTTCTTCTGGGGATTGGCGTTTCGTCCTCTGAAACGGTATGCCAGAGGATTCTAGCGCCTCTTCTAGGGCATCACCGACCGCATTAAGCCTGAACAGGACTGCAAAATCCCGAAATCCGTAACCCTTGTGGAGCGCGCCGGCCCTGCCGGAATCCAAAGAGAAAAACGATACGCCCCCGATGGCGGAATCAATAGTCCTGGAGATAAACTCCGCCTCTGTCGCCTGATTCGGCAGCCTGACTATTTTTATTGAGCTGTCGGCCGACCTTTGCGGGATGAGTTCTTCGCACTCCCTTTGATCGTTCAGAACCTGCTGGGCTGCCTTTAGTATTGTTCCGGTGGAACGATAATTCTTTACCAGCCCGATTCTGCACGCGGATGGATAATCATCATGGAATCTCAAGAAAAACTTGCGGTCTGCCCCGCGAAATCCGTATATTGCCTGATCCGGATCTCCGATGACGAAAAGGCCCGATCCATCAGTGGTAGCCAGCAGGCGAATCATTTCGTATTGGGCGCGGTTCACGTCTTGAAACTCGTCCACGAGCAAATGGCGGGCAAACAATCCGCGGAACGCTTCAGCAGTCCCTGGATTTGATTTCAGCAGTTCAACCGGCCTCAGAAGCAAATCATCCAGATCAAGCGCTCCATTGAGGAGCATATGTTCCTGAAAGATAGAATACGCGCGGCCGAGGTCCGCGTCTTCGGAATCACCCGGAGGCACGAGATTCTGCTTTAGAAGGCTGATCCTGTCAAACATAGCCGACGGACCGCCGGGTATCTTCATTCCTGCGGCTTTCATCGCCTGCCTGAAAAGATCCAGTGCCTGATGCTTGTCCAGTACCGATTGCCCGCCCTCGAACAACCCTTCTTTCGAAAAGTGATCAAGTATCCTGCGACCCAACTGGTGGAAGGTGCCCACCCAACACTTCTGAGCCGTTTCAGCAGGCATGAGCGATTCCAAGCGCTCTTGGACTTCCTTCGCAGCTTTCCGGGTAAATGTCACTGCTATGATCTGTTCCGGTTCTGCAGTCCCAGCCGCTATTGCGCGAGCTATTCTACCGGTCAGAGTGCGGGTTTTTCCGGTTCCGGGCCCTGCCTGGACCAGCACTGGGCGGTCAAACGTGGTTATAGCGACCATTTGTTGGTCGTTGAATTCGACTTCACTCTTCTGCGAATTTTCTTTTACTGTCTTTTCTGTCTTTATGGTCTTTTTTTTTGTGGAGGACTTATTCGTCATGGATCTGCGAGAAGCAGGTTTTTGGGCCGACAGGAAACTCTCCTGGCCCATGAATTTTTCACGCTCCCCGGCACCGAACAGAGTGACGGTTCCGTACTCTCCATCAAATCCGGGCTGAATTGAGACATCTCCGCTGCGCACTCTCCGTAGGGCCTCGGCAATCAACGGTGAGGCTTTTCCCGAAATGGTATCCAAATCCATGGACCACAGGATAGTAAGCTCCGGACCTAACTGCCTCAGAAGCTCATGGTATACGGTCACGACCTTCTTGCTTTGAGGCCGGGAATCCATCGCCTGGGCTATTACCTCAACCAACGGAAGCATTCTCCAGAAAGGGGCAAAACCGGGCCTGTTCCCGGACTCACTATCCGCAAGCTCGAGGACCCGATTCACAACGCCCACTGTCAATGCATGTCCACAAACCGGACACACTTTGCCAAGCTTCTCCGTTTCTTGCGGATCCATTCTTACGGAACACTTCCTGTGGCCGTCGAGATGGTATTTCCCCTCCTCCGGGAAGAATTCCAGTGTTCCGATGAAACGCGCTTCATCGGCATCATTCGCGGCCCTTCTGGCGCTGCTGCGGATTGCTTCACGAATCGCTCGATAGCCGGGTTTACCATCGAATATGTTGACTTCCCGTCCCAGCTTGGACGGCGAATGCGTGTCGGAATTTGAGATAAGGGCGTAATCGTCCAGACTGCCGACCCTGCGGTTCATTTCAGGATCAGAGGACAGGCCTGTTTCCAGCGCGAATATATGGGGCGTTAGATCACCGAAGCACTCCTCTATCGAATCGAACCCTGACTTGGACCCCAGGACAGAAAACCACGGCGTCCAAATGTGAGCAGGAACCATAAATGACTCGGAATTTGTCTCAAGTGTGATTTCCAGAAGATCCCTGCTATCGAGTCCAAGTATCGGGCGCCCGTCCGATCGGATGTTTCCGATACGATCCAGGCGAGAGTTAAGGCGTCTCATGGTTTCGCGATCCGGCACAAAAATGAGGTTGTGAACCCTTCGAGCGGACCCGTATTTCTTGTATATGGAGCTTATTTCCACATTGAGAATGAAGCGAACTTCCCGAGGCCCGAATCCTCCGGGCAGGTCAATATTCTCCTCAATATACTGATCTTTCAGTCGAAGCAGCCCATCCTCGGTTTCTTCCAGCATCTCGTCGATTTCCGAGGCCCATTGTGGATGCGTGAAATCGCCCGTGGCAAGCACGCGAATGCCCTTGAGCGCAGCCCAACGGGTGAGTTCCACCAGATTGCAGTCTCTCGAAGTGGCTATGGAATATTTGGAATGTATATGTAAATCAGCAAAGTACTCCACCGACGGCCTCCTTTTGCCGGAAAGTTCAATCGTGACAAGGATTCTTTTTGGAACTCGCCTCCATTCGAGCAAACACGGCTGCCACGGATGGCTGCCACCCCTGTTTGCACATAGGGCAGGAATCTCAGTCGCCGATCATCTGCCTGATTACCTGATTGAATGCGGAATCGTATGAGATCCCACATCTAACGGGGTTTCAGAGAATTGATCTTGTCATTCAACTCTTGTTTCAGCGCCTGATCTTCCACGGTTTCCAAGGCCTTCGTATAGCTCTGCAGCGCCTTGCTCGGGCTCCCCGATCGTTCCAGGGCAACCCCGGTCTGCAAATGTATTCTCGCCTTTTGATCCGGAGAAGCTGCCCGCTCCAGAGCTTTCTTGTAAAGGGAAACAGCCTTGTCGAATTTTTCCCTGTCCGTCCATGCGTTGCCGAGGTTAATCAGCACATCAGGGTCTTTCGGCGCAAATTTCAGAGCGTTCTCAAGCACTGCTATGGCGTCATCGGTTCGTTTCTCTGCAATAAAGACCGCTGCAAGATTCTTATGGGCCTGAAGATGCTGATTCTGAGCACTTATCGCGCGCCGGAAATCCTCGGCGGCCTTTTGCCTATCTCCGGCCGTCCAGAAAAGAGATCCTCGATTATTAAGCGCATCCGCATTATTGGGCTCCAATTCGAGCACTCGATCGAAATCTTGGATTGCAAGCGGATCCTCATCGATTTTCTTGAGGCAGAGCCCACGGTTGTAATAGAAATGCGAGCGCTTGGAGTCGATTTCGACTGCTTTGGAAAAGGCTTCGATGGCTTCCTTCTGTTTTTCCAAGGCAGCGAAGCAGTTCCCGAGGTTGTAGTATCCCTCAGCGTTTCCGGGATCCAACTCGAGGCCTTGTTTGCAGTCTTCTAGGGCGCTGTCCCATTCTCCCAGCCTCGCGTACGCTGAACAGCGATTGATCAGAACCGCCGGATATCGTTCGAACTTGAGCGCTTCTGAATAATCCTCCACAGACTTCTTGAATCTTCCTTTGAGGAAATTGGCGTCCCCCAGCCCTATGAGGGCTTCCACATTCTTTGGATCTTTGTTGAGCGCTGAGGTTAATTCTTTAAGAGCCTTGTCGGCCGAAGCCTCAGTTAAGTAAACTTTACCAATGATAATATGGGGTTTTACCTGTCGGGGGTCAATCCGTAGGATTTCGCTCAAATCTGCGAAAGCTTCCTTCTGATATCCATGGCTGAGCAATAAAGACGCCCTGCGGTACAGGGCGAGTATGTGCTCGGGGTCGACTTGGAGAGCCTTGTTGTAGTCTCGCATGGCCTCCCTGAGTTTCCCTTGTTCTTGTAAGACCATTCCTCTATTGTTGTAGGCACCTGCATTGCTCGAGTCCAAGGCCAGGGACTTTTCAAAGTCCTGAATCGCCATCTCGAGTTCTTTTTTCTTCGCGTGCACAACACCCCTGTTGTTGAAAATTGCCGAGTTCTCAGGGTCCAGCGATTCCGCGCGATTGAACAGTTCAATGGCCACATCCAACTCGCCTGCTTCACCTGCGGCCACAGCACGGTTGAAAAGCTCTTCCGGAGATTCAGCGGCCTGGGCCTGACAAAAAAAACCGACCAAAAACATCACCACCAGAACTACACGCCTAGTCATTTCATTGCCTTTGGGAAGAGGGATTGCTGTTGATCCGATGCCGCCTTGTGATCCGAGCCGGCTTGACGCGACACGAGAGAATTGCTAGAAACATAGATATCGGGTTCTCAAGCCCGCGGATATATGCCCGACGGGTATTTTGGCCAATAAATGTATGTTTTCTCAATTAGTTACCCATTGCCGTTGCTTTCGGCGGTATCTGCGGAATTTGAGGTATGCATATCCGATGAGTAAGTGCTTGTCAATCCGCTGCATCGAGCTTGAAACTAACCGGCTTCCGGTCAAGGGGGTTTTCGGTAGCATGTCCAGGGAGCTTTTGCGACGAACTGCCGCACTCGGTTTTCTGATTTCATTAGCTTTGTGCGCACATTCTGCGTTAGCGGATTCTTTTGATGAATTCCCTCCGGTATGGGATCCCCTTCTCTGGGGAGGAAAGCCCGGCATCGAGAGCGACACTCGGAGCGATTTATCCGCACCCACAGGACAAGAGGCGAACGCCTATCTTACAGGCTGGCAGCCCCAAGAGCCCCGGGGAGCCAACCGAAATTCGTCCCATGGCGATGACGTGCCCGTCGGCACTCCACAAAAACCGGCCAATGGTCGATTCCAACCGCAGTACTCAGATGCGAGGAATTCCACAGTTCTCGTTACGACTGCCGACCAAAGCGTTCCCCCGTACATTGCTCCCTTTCGCAAACTCACGCTAAAGAATATACCGCCTCTCTATGTGACGCCTCCTTTGCCCGGTGAAGGAGTGTGGAGTTCTCAAAACATGCCGTCCACCCCTGACGGACAGCCGATCATTTACAGAACGAGCTACCGACCCAGTGTGGAATACGCCAATGCCATAGTGCACATGCTTCTGTTCGACATGAAACGGCTCAACATGCGTCTGTATATAGGTTCAGGAGAGCCGTGGGCGGGGACGGCTTCCTCATCCATTGAGCCGGACCTGAAAAGCCAACTGGTCGCCGTAACCAATGCCCTATGGAAACAAAAGCATTCCGGCGAAGGCGGCGCGGTTTTCCGCGGCAAGGTGCTTAAGCCTTTGACACCGGGGGTCGCCACGATAGTGGTGTACAACGACGATTCAGTCGACGTATTGGAGTGGAACGACGGCATTCCGTTGTCGATGGTACGGGACGCCAGACAACTCAGACACTTGATCGTAAAGGACGGCAAGGTAGTGGATTCCGTCGTCAAGGGAGGCAAGAAGGCCGATTCCGAAATCGGTCTGGGATTCCTTTTGTCTGAAAATGAGCAGGGGTCAGGCGAGCAGTATTGGTGGGGAGGCTATGGAGCCGCCCCAGCCCCCACCTACGGACCCGATTGGTTCATCGCGACCCGCAGCGCCTTCGGTATCAGAGGTGACGGAAATATGGTCTTCGCCATAGGGCATCACATAAGCACGAAGGATCTCGCCAAGGCGCTTGTCCTTGCAGGATGCGAGCGAGGTATACACGGGGACGCGAATCCGCACAATGTGGTCGGAAATTTATATTACACCAATCCTGACGGCACGATTTCAA
Organism: Desulfomonile tiedjei; assembly: GCA_016212935.1. Taxonomy (GTDB): domain Bacteria; phylum Desulfobacterota; class Desulfomonilia; order Desulfomonilales; family Desulfomonilaceae; genus Desulfomonile; species Desulfomonile tiedjei_A. Next base: position 8,714 of record JACRDE010000191.1, read on the forward strand.
AAAGGGCCAGATTGTCTCCGGACCAAAAAACATATACACTAGAGCGGTACGATCGAAGCTACACTAGCGATTTCTTCGCCATTTTCCTGAAATCCGCCAGCGGGGAATCCTAATGATGCGCAATCTAATTGTTATTGTCTTATTCTTACTGGTATTTTCGGGCGCGCTCAGGCCTGCCCTGGGCGAAGGGCCTTGTGAAACGGAACGTATCCAATGGGGTGACGCTTTCGACTCGCTTAGGAAGGCCATGGACGATTACCGCAGCATCAAGAACGAGTCGATCGCTCCGAGGATCGGTGAAGTTGTGGCAAAGGGGCCAAAGGGCAGCATGGCCGCCGCAATTCAGGCGGCTTTGAAGAACCGGGGAGATCGAATGGCTGAATCCGGGCGCGGGTGTCAGGCCGCTGTTTCCAAGGAAAGAACGGCTTACGACATTTGGCGTCGATGCAGCGGTGCCGGTCAGCAACGAAAAAACATACCATCTCAGTCCGGTCTTGGAGCGGTTTCACGAGAACGAGACAGATTGTTGGCTGATCTGCAGGATTTGCTCCTGGACGAAGCATACGTCCAGTACAAGGGTCAGGCTGCGGTTTCAGCCAACGGTTCTGAGTACGAGCCCTCGGAGCAACGGGGAGCATCCCAGGAAGACCGCTGGATGGGCTATAGAGGACAGGCTCCCGCAAGCTCCTGGCCAGGATATCAAGGGTATTATCGTTAAGTCCCCTGGTGAGTCGGCCCGCATGCCCGGCAGAGGAACACGCTTAGAAGTTTATGGAAAGACGTGCGATAAAATGTGGCCTTTCGGTCGGTGCTATGGGAAAACCGGGTTGCGGGAGTTCAGCTCAGCGACTGGCCCTCTTCTTGACTGCTACGGCCATTGTCCTCTTGATTGCCGTATATCCTGTGATTGCAGCGGAAACAGGCGGATATTCCCGGGCAAGTTACGTATTTCCTCCGGGCGTTGCGGAGAGCGGGCTCTTCTTCGCAGGCGTCAGAATCCCTCTGGATCGTCAGGAAGTGTCTTCACGGGTTTTTGAGCAGATCAATTACCTGCTGATGGACCGTAGAGCAGGCATGATGGAGTGGTTCGACCGTATGGCAATTTGCGGCCCTACGATCCGTAA
>JACRDE010000198.1 GCA_016212935.1 Desulfomonile tiedjei
ACCGTGTCGAAAAACTTGGACAGGTCAAAATCGGCGGCGATGCGGTAGCCTTGACTCCATTCGTCACGGGCAAAGGCCGGGAACGCTTCGATGGACATTCCGTCCACTCCCGCAGCTCCCTTGTTGGCTTTGACCCGTTTCCATGCTGCTTGCATGTTTTCCCTGGAGAGAATCCGCTCCAGCAGGCGCTCATTCGGGTCAGACTGGCTCATGACGTGCCCCATATCCACTCCTCCGTCCGGATTCATTATGGTATGAGAACTCATGGCAATCCTTCCCTTCTCTGTGTTCGGCCCTTCGGTGGGTAAGACTTCCCGGCTTTTTCTTCACCAGGCTTGTTTCCAGCTATCACGGGGATAGCGTCACACCTACTATGGCCTCTGCTGACTCCTGCTCGGTCATCCTGCATGTTGCCATGCTGGACGCAGACTCTCTTGCGAGAACCGGCAAGCCGAACAGGTCTCCCCGGATAAGAACGTGAACTGTGGCTACACAACCGCAGCATTTACCCTATCTCCTGAACCCTGGGCTTCGTGATGTTGTGCTAACTTGCCCGGAGACTGTGCCTTGTATGCTGTTTCTGTTCGTCGGGCTTGTTAGCTTTGCGCTCCGGCTTCCTTTGGACGGTTCCTCACGGTTCCGCCCTTGCCTTTGGCTAGTACTTCTGTTATGTCTCGCGACATTACAGGGTTCCAATACAGGGGACTTTCACCCCATAAGTTCACGCCCGTGCCGGGCGTACACAAGCGGGTCGAGGCGACAGGTAATAGCCTTGGCGGTTTTTTCAAAGCTGGTTGCCCCTGCGCCTCATTTAGGTAGTTCGCGGCACGCGCTCAGCTCGCCCCGTTATGCCTCATGGAGCGCCTACATGGGTAAATCTTCTCGCCGTATTGCTCTGGCTGCATTTACATTTCTGGTTGGCGTACTCATCTATTTCGCGTGGGTCATCTACTCGGCACGGGAATACACGGCGAACACGCTGCTCCCTGCCTATCGAGCCACTCCGTATCCGCTGGCGGTATCCGATCTTTCTCCGCGACAAATTGAAATATTGCTCAAGGTCGAAGACCCCCACTTCTTTGAGCATAGGGGCGTTGATCTTTCAACCCCAGGTGCCGGCATCACAACGATTACCCAGGCCTTGGTCAAACACCTCTACTTTGAGAAGTTCAGTCCCGGCATTGCCAAGCTGAAGCAAACCGTCATTGCCAGATTCGCACTTGATCCGCTTATGGCCAAGAACGACCAGCTACGACTCTTCATCAACACGGCCTACCTCGGTCCGAATGCCAGTGGATTTGCGCAGGCGGCAGAGCTATTCTTCGGCAAGCCCTTTGCCCAACTGAACGAAGACGAATACGTCGCCCTTGTGGCAATGCTGATCGCTCCCACGACGTTCGATATTAAGCGTTACCCCGAGCGCAACCATGAGCGCGTCGAACGAATCAAGCGGGTCGTGAGCGGCGAATACGTTCCTCGTGGTCTATTCGATGTCTTCTACGGCAAACTCGAAAAAGACATTCAGCGAAACATCCCTCCGTTGTCCTATTTCGAGTCTTACTACCAATGAACCAGCCACTGACGCATAACCCGGCAGTCAACCGGACCTGCGCGAAAAGCCGCGCAGGCCGGTTACTTCTTTGTTAAGCCCATCATAAATACCATTGACATAAGGCACACATTGTCGTAAGAATATCCTATGCATACCTTTCGCTGGGACAATGATAAAAATGAGAAGCTCAAGAATGATAGGGGCGTTTGTTTCGAGCAAGTGGTCATTTTAATGGAAAGAGGAGAAATCCTTCATACTATTGAACATCCAAATAAAAATAAGTATCCCGGCCAAAAGATCGCAGTGGTGGTGATTGAGGATTATGTCTATCTTGTTCCGTATGTTGAAAATAATGATGAAATATTCCTCAAGACCATTATTCCCAGCAGAAAAGCTACCAATAAGTACGCGAGGTTAAAGATATGAAAAAGTTAGTATTGGACGAAGAGGAAAAAGATATCCTCGAATCATATGAACGGGGAGAATGGGTACCGGTCAAAGATGCAAAAAAAGAAATTAAGAAGCTCCAGCAATACGCAAAAAATACACTTCAAAAAGACAAAAGGATTAACATTCGAATGTCTTCCAAGGATCTCGACGAGGTCCAGGTAATTGCGGCGCGAGAAGGCATTCCATACCAGACTCTCGTGTCAAGTATCATTCATAAGTACGTATCTGGCTATTTAGTTGAAAAGAAGGCTTAATCGGGTAGCCGGGGGTTTTTCTCCCCCAGCCCCCACACCACCCGGCATGCGGGTCCGCACCGGGCGGTTCACAGAGATTACCGGGCCGTAGCCGGGTAGTGAATGTGAACCCACAGCTCTTTGACAGACAGAAGCCCTTGATCCTTGAGCCAATCGTTGGTCATGCCCGTTTGCGTTGCCAGCGTCCGGGATAGTCGCCACGGCCCTTTGCGGCTGATCGCCACGGAGATGGCCGTATGCAACGACGTTCCCAGCTTGCGAAGCTCCCTCACC
>JACRDE010000199.1 GCA_016212935.1 Desulfomonile tiedjei
CTGAGGCAACCTCGGTGATGGCTTGCTTGCCTATGGTCAATCGCGCGAAGTTGTCCGCGACGAGCCTGAAAGCAAAGATTCCTGCTCCCTGCACGTTGAAGAATCCCTGATATCTCACGCCCACCATCTCGCTTTTGCCAGGCAATCCGACTAATCCAGTGCCGCCAGAAAAATTCAGTTCCGGAGCTATAATTCGACCGATCGGGCTCAGGCGGCCGAAATCAGGGCCTTCGGGATAATTCCCTTTAGGCACGAAGTACACCTGTCCCCAAAGCACGTCATATGGTTTTTCCGGCTCCTTCCAGCCGGAGGCCCCGTTGCTCAAAGAAAAAACCTGCTCAGGCCCGATAGGCGGCTGAAGGTAAAGCTTCAGTACCGGAGAACCCTGAGAATTGAAGCTATCCAAGATCACAGAATGGGTTCCTTCTGCCAAATGCAGGTACCCTACTTTGGAGGACGCGTCGTGGATACCGTCGTTCTCAATCAGGGTCTTGTCGTCGATGTGGAGGCGCGCCCCGTCTTTGGACTGCAGTCTCCAGCGGAATATGCCTTCTCCGGTCGTCATGAACATGCCCATGAAGCGCAGCCCGAGCCCATCCATGCTCTCTGGCAGTCCGGAAGGCTCTTTTTCGCCTTTTGAGGGCTCCAAGTTGATTTTATCCGTGATTGTGGTCCCTGTGGGCCTGAAGGCGCTGTAATCAGGAATAGCTCGTATGTTATCCGGTAGTTTGTACATGTTTACGCTGAAGCCTCTCCCTGGCGCAGGAGGGGGCGCTGATTCGACTTTCTTGGGCGCGGAAGGTACTGTGTCCGACCGAGACGGTTTTTGCTGAACCTGGGGTTGAATAGGCTTCTGAGAGGGTTCTTCAATTTCGGAATCTTCCTCCGGCGTTGCCTGCGTAGGACCTCGAGTCGGCCCTGGTTCGCCCTTTCTGAGAATTTTCGCACTGGGGGGAGTTCCAGGTCTTTCAGTCTCTTGTTGAAGTGCCTTCGGCGGTTCTTCAGCCTTTTCCTGCGGCGCCCCTGAAGACGTCCCGGGTTCCACTTGGAGAGATTCGATCTGATCAGGAGCGAAGTTCAGTGGAACTCTCTGAGTGGGACCGCCTTTCTTTTTTATGATGAGGTAATCTTCACCGTATCCGGGGATTACCGTCAACAACAACATAAGCCCTAATGTGGCAGCCGCAATACGCAAAAAATTAGATCTCATCTGCTCACCTCATCCCGATTAAGCGGGAGCGCGGAACCGGTTTCTTGCCGATTGGATCCGGAGTGAGACGATCCTGTAAAATCGGGAACCGAAGCCGAGTTTTCGGCCGCAACTCGTGTCCATTTATATAGCTCACAGGTATATCCCGTCAAGGCCAGACATTGAATTAATCCTCTTTAGAGTGGGCTAGTTAACCGGAACCTGACCTGTCGCAAAGAGAATGTCCTCACAACTTCCTGAAAGTCCCGAATTTTGCCGGGTGCGGGCTTTCACCGGTAAAATGGAACAAACAGAGCGCAAAGTTACTCATAGCCAGCTCAAGAAACCCTGGCCGATGCAGGTCTTGGCTGGGGGTTCCGAGGACCGCCTGAAACAGGCTGGTTCGAGAATCTCCGGTAAATCTGCAACACCTTCCTCACAAAGCGGTCAGCCGCGTCCGATCGCGTCAGTTTTTCCACACCTCCTGGACCTATATTGTATGCGGCAAGAGCGAGGAAGGTGGAATTATTGTATTTGGCGTATCTGTCGAAACAGTGTCTCAGGTAAGCCGCTCCTGCCATTATGTTTTCGTGAGGATCCCACGGATCGGTTACTCCGAGGACTTCCAGTACGATCGGTCTGAGCTGCATCATTCCCCTGGCCCCTTTATTAGAGGCCGCTGTGGCTCTAAAGCTCGATTCCACAAAGGTCAAAGAAGCAAGGAAGATCGGGTCGATCTGGAATTCTCTTCCGGCTTCCATAAGGCTTTTCGCGTGTTCGGTTTTCCCACCCAGGGACAGGACTACGGTATTCAGTTTTTCAAGCTCAGACGCTTTGATGTGGTTTTCCACTTTACGTCGAACCTCGGATGGAACCGAAGCGACTCGGGGCATGCTCAGTTCGGGCCTCGCTATGATACCCTGGTCAGCTGAAGCTGTAATAGCGGTCCCCAGGGCCAGAAAGATCGCCCCGCGCCATATCATGTGCAGTTTCCCTGTGACATTACCGCCGCACAGGGAGCGTCCTGTTCCACACCAAGGGGCTCGCCTGTCACCTGGACTATTTGTTCGTCATCCAAATCATCAGGTGTCCATGATGAGGGGTACCTTTCCAGAAAATCTACTTGGAAAGGCAGGTACTTCAATCTGGCAACGTCTTTGGCCAATCTGCCGGACGTCTCGAGGCCCACGAGTTCACGGACCCCCTCCGGAGTAATGGCCTCTGATACTGCCTCCGCAGTGAAATATCGCACGTTGAACGCGCATTTGATGAGCGGATTGAACAGACGTTCAGCCGAGACGATTCCTTTCAGATCCGGCAGGACCTTTCGCTCAAACTCACCTTTCGCCTCGACATATACCAGGCTCGACCTGAACTTATAAACGGACATCAGGGCTCTAGCTTGGTCCATAAAACTCTTGCCCAAAAGTATCATGGATACGTTCAAAAGTATGTCTATCACCATGCTCATTGAATAAAGATGGAAGAACTCCTCATAGCTAACCGAAAAGCTGGGATACTGCATGAGGATTACCTGCAGAAAACCGACAAGTATCATCACTGCGCCGATGCAGAGACTCAAAAGAGCAGCGGCTCTGGAAGACGTCTTGATGTATTCCGGGAAGCTCTCCACCAAAGTGCCTATGAGTGTTTCGCCGTCCTCGCATACAACGGGCCTGGATCGTGAAATCCTATTGGAAAAGCCCTTGTGCGCAAATATCTTGGACCCTTCTTCGAGAAGAGAGAAGAACAAAGACGGATGCCCCCGCCCTTCCACTATCATGGAATCCATTTCGCGGGATGCTCCAGGCTTCTTCAGGGGGATAAGGGTGAAAGCGATTATCAATTTCAGCACGCAGGCAGCTGCAAGGAGATTGTAAAAAGGCATGGGTGACGGAATCATATACCCGCTCCCAAGACCAAGCCCTGAAAGATACAAGGGCAAAAAGTCCAGTGACTTGAAAACAAAGTGTATTACTATGCCAATGGCAAGGGCCTTCCAGATGAATCGGATGTTCCACCTGACAATGTGACCGGGAATTTCCGAGATATATCTCGCGTTCTGCCAGACCTTCCCCAAAAGGTAGAACAGCAGAGAAGGAGCGCGATCGTACGAACGAAGCCTACCTTCTTTCAATCCCAGGGACACAGTCTCCGGACGGTAAAACTCGCCGGGCCACCGCAGCGCAACCCGAAGTCTGGACATTTGTTTCAGCCCTGAGCAAAGCCAGTTCAAGCCGACTATGACCCCAGCGAGTGCAGCCACGGAGGTTATGAACGTGCCGAGTATGAAAGGCACGTAATTCAGGATAAATTCGTTTACCTGCTCTGGGAGGCGCAAAGGGAAAAACTCTCTCAGTTCGTAAATGCGCGTCAGAGAACCAACCGTGACAAAGGCGCCGAGCACAGCGAGGATTATCCCGTACAAAAGGGTATGATTCGGCAATTTCACCGCGTCGCCAAATTTTCCTTTGATGATGGAAAACATGTACAACCCCGTATCTCGTTCTGCGGCATGCATTATCAGATATAATATATCTCGTCAAATGAAAATGTTATGTAGTTTTATGAAACCGTTGGTTGATTTCAAGAGAAGGCAGGAGCAGCATTCGACGATCCTCGCCATTGCACAGCCGCTGGTAGAGATCAACGTCCCAAGGGCAGGCGGCTTAACGAGAATTAAGGTAAGCCCCCGGCTTTGCCGGGGATGATTTAACTCCGGGGTGTGACGAAAGGAATTAGGATCTCTTGTGCCTGATAAATGTGCCGTTCTTGTACTCTTCGAAGGCGATCCGCAGTTCCTCTTGGGTATTCATCACGATAGGACCGTACCAGGCCACGGGTTCAGCGATTGGCTTACCCGATATGAGTAAGAACCTGACGGCATCGCCTTCCGTGGAGACCGCTATCTGGTCGCCGTCACCAAAGAGAATGAGTGTCCGGTCGCTTATGATCGGATCTGTTTGCATATCAAAATAGTTAGTCCCTTCGATCTCGTAGGACAGCGGAGTCTTCTCATTGCAGAAGCAACCTTTGCCGCCGATAACGTATGCGAACACGGTGTGGCTGCGCTTGGTGGGATGGATGAATTTTGATCCGGCAGGGACCGTTACGTCGAGGTATTCCGGGTCGGTGATGATGTCGCTAACCGGACCTTGCTTGTCACCCACTTTGCCGCATATTACCCTGAGCCTCGTGCCATCCTCCAGCAAGACTTCCGGGACTTGCTCGCTTTTCACGTCTCGATAGCGCGGGTCCATCATTTTGTGAGACTTGGGAAGATTGGCCCAGAGTTGGAACCCGTACATCCGGCCGTTCGGGTCTCCTTGGGGCATTTCCTGGTGTATAATCCCGCTACCGGCTGTCATCCATTGTATGTCGCCGGCAGATATGATGCCTTTGTTCCCCATGCTGTCGCCGTGTTCTACGTCTCCCTGGATCACGTACGTTATTGTCTCGATCCCACGATGTGGGTGCCAGGGGAAACCCTTGATATAGTGTTCAGGATCGTCTGAACGGAAATCGTCTAACAAGAGGAAAGGATCAAACGCCGGGACATGGCTGAATCCAAAAACCCGGTTGAGGTGAACCCCTGCTCCTTCGATAGTGGGTTTACTCTTCAAGACCTTTCGGATCTTTCTCATTTGAGCCATTGTCGTCCTCCATTACTTGGGGCCTAAAAATGCCCTGTCTCGCGTTTGCGTGAGGGCCGTGAAGGAGGCTCCCACACGCTCATCTGCCAATGGTACTGGTGCCTGGATTCATGCATCCAGGGTGGGAGGGTTATGCGAAAATAGTTGGAAAGGGAGCAAATGTCGAGTTCATACACATCGCGCGGCACTGTGGGCTTGCGGTCAGCATCGCCTCCTTCGCGCAACCTAAAGCCGGACGCGGCCAAAGCGGACCGAAAGATGGACCGGCTCGGCTCGAGAAAGTCGATCCCTCTGCGGCTTGAGGGGAGGGGTGCAAAAAACCATGGCAAGGTCGACGACTGCATGTCGTGCTGTGGCAAGAAGGGGTTCTCCGATTTTGCTTCTTTGATTGCAAATTCCTATGAAAACTACTTGCCGGTCCTTCCAGCGTTTTATTCAGAAGACGCTCTGGGTTACCAGTTCACGCTGGAACTCAGGGCA
>JACRDE010000195.1 GCA_016212935.1 Desulfomonile tiedjei
GCAGGCGGGACCCCGTTGGAGTTCTCCACCATCGGAGTTTGCGACGGTCTTGCAATGGGCCACGTCGGCATGAAATATTCTCTGGCGAGCCGAGAACTGATAGCGGATTCTGTGGAAATAATGGCAATGGCACACCCGTTTGACGGGATTGTGCTCGTGCCGAACTGCGACAAGATTGTCCCGGGGATGCTAATGGCCGCACTGAGGCTGAACATTCCAGCGGTCGTCGTCAGCGGCGGGCCCATGATGACCGGCAGATTCAAAGGCAAGAAAGCAGACGTGATCACGGTGTTCGAGGCGGTGGGAAAAGTCAAAGCCGACGACATGACCCTCGAAGAATTGGCCGTCTTGGAAGAAAAAGCCTGCCCGGGTTGTGGTTCATGCGCAGGGATGTTCACCGCGAATTACATGAACTGTCTAACCGAAGCGCTAGGTATGGGGCTTCCCGGCAACGGCACCATTCCCGCAGTGGAAGCGGCCCGAACACGGCTGGCAAAGAAAGCCGGGATGAAGATCATGGAACTGGTCTCGCGGGATATCAGGCCTAGACAAATCGCCACGATGGAAGCCTTCAGAAATGCCATGGCAGTGGACATGGCGCTGGGGTGCTCTACGAATACGGTTCTCCACGTTCCCGCAATAGCACGGGAAGCAGGGATAACTATCGATCTGGAGTTGTTTGACGAAATAAGCTCTCGCACGCCTCATATTTGCTCTTTGTCTCCGGCTGGTCCCAATCACCTGGAGGATTTGGATGCTGCAGGCGGGGTGCAGGCTGTGTTGAAGCTGTTGGTTGATGGCGGACTCGCTCAGCCGCACGTAATGACCGTAACCGGCCAAGAAATGGCCGTGAATCTTGAATCAGCCGAAATTAGTGATTACGACGTAATTCGGCCATTGAGCAATCCTCATAGCCCAGTCGGAGGAATTGCCATAATCAGGGGAAATCTGGCGCCCGATGGAGCGGTGGTGAAACAGTCCGCTGTGGACCCGGGAATGCTCAAGAACACGGGACCGGCAAGGGTGTTCGATTCGGAGGAAGAAGCGGTGGCAGCGATACTCGACGCCCGAATCAAGCCCGGAAACATCGTAGTCATTCGCTATGAGGGTCCTCGCGGCGGCCCGGGGATGAGGGAAATGCTCAATCCCACATCCGCCCTGGCAGGGATGGGGCTAGATCGGCTGGTGGCGTTGATAACCGACGGTCGGTTCAGTGGTGGCACTAGGGGCGCGGCACTAGGCCATGTGTCCCCGGAGGCCGCTCATGGCGGTTTGATTGCCCTTGTCCACGATGGTGATGAGATATCCATCGACATTCCGGGCAAGACGATCAACTTGAACGTCGCTCAAGAGGAACTGGACAGGAGACGCTCAGCCTGGACTCCTCCCGAGCCGCCAATAAAAGAAGGGTATCTGGCAAGGTACGCGGCCCAAGTGAGTTCCGCTGCTCAGGGTGCAATCACGAGGTGAAGGACTCATTGAATAACCAGGCCAGTTGGTGAAACCGACAATTGATCAACCGAATCGAAAAGAGCGAAGAACAGTATATGGACCTCGCCCTGAAGCTTGCGGCCACAGCAGGCGAAAAGGGCGAGACTCCTGTCGGAGCTATAATCGTTCAGGACGGAAAAATAATTGGAACTGGGTACAATGCTGTTGAGCTTCACAAAGATCCGACAGCTCATGCGGAGATGCTGGCTTTGCGCGAAGGGTGCCGTTCAACAGGCGATTGGAGATTGCCCAGGGCGACCGTTTATGTTACATTAGAGCCGTGTGTGATGTGCGCGGCTGCTCTGATCCACGCCAGAGTGAGGCGTTTGGTTTTCGGAGCCAGGGACCATAGATGGGGAGGCGTGGGAAGCCTGTTTGACTTTTCCCATGACCCCAGAATGAACCACGAACTGGAAGTTGTCCCCGGAATAATGGAGGAAGCGTCAGCGACGCTGCTCCAGAAATTCTTCAGGGAACGCCGGTAGGTTTCATGTGCGTTCCTGTTTTCTTTGGAGACCCTGGATTGTGCTGCGCAAGAACACTGCCCCCGGTGGAGAGATGCCCGAGAGGCCGAAGGGGGTTGACTCGAAATCAACTGTATCCTTAGTGGTACCGGGGGTTCGAATCCCTCTCTCTCCGCCACCCCATAAAGAAATTCGTTAACGTATCTTTTCAAGTGCAACAAACCAGTCTAGTAAGAATGACCAGCGGGGGACATTTGCGAGACTTGTCCCGGCAGACAGCGAATACGGCGGCTATGGAGTTTCCTACCGGGGCAGGAATTGCTATTGAGCAGACGATTCAGGGGAAAGGAGATAAGTATTGTGTCCCCGGAATTCCCCGGAATTCCCGGAATTGGGAAATTCTTTTGACTGGAGATTCCTGTAACAATGTGGTGATCAGCGCAGAGAAGCAGAATTCTCTGCCGGTCCTTTGCTTCCCCCTAGATTCTCAGTAATCACATCAACCTGGGGTAGAGTTCATGAGCAATTTGTCCTTTGCCACCAACGAACTGAAGGACGCCGCCTTCTCGCTCCATATGGTTGCCGAGTGTTTAACCAAAGTTAAAGACGACAGCCATTACTGGAAATGGGTGATCATAGCTCTCCACAATGCCCTCCAAGGATTCATGGTATCCGCTCTGTGCAACGGAAACGATTTTCCGGTTATCCAAGCAGCAGGGCCCAGGACATTTGAATGTCCCGCTTGCTCTCAAAAGACAGAGTTACCCAATCACAGCTGGTGGGGATCACTGGAAGATTGGTTGGATTGGTTCAAAGACCATTCCCGGCCGGTTCCTAAGCCTGTGAAGCTGCTGTCATTCATGGACCTGTATAAGCGAATCAAGAAGCAGACTTACATGGGGTGTCAGGGCGGCAAACGCTTTAGACCGCGAGGGAGCCAGAACCAGAGCGTCAAAAGAATACACGAAATGCGTAACAGTTTCATTCACTTCACGCCAAAGTTTTTGTACTCTACTGGCTTGGATTATCTGCCCATCGTGAGAGATGTTGCTGAAGTGGTCTCCTTTATTGCCTTTGAATCCGGAAACATCCTTTGGTATGGCCCCGACGGAATTCCCTCGAACAGCAAAAGACTTATTGCGGAGATTCTCACGATGGCGAGTGAACTGGACAAATACTACACGGAGGAATCTAAAACAAAGCGCAAACCAGATCCCGAACTTGAATCATGGGCCGCAGACCTCATGAGGGATGATTGAAAGAAGAGAATTTCTGGGGACCGGGCCAATAGATGATAGGTGGAGACTCCAGCATCACCCTGATAGAGGGCTTGGGGGCTTCTCTCTTTTGCGGCAGGGTTGTTATGAAAAATCTAATTAAGCAGGAACCGCACACTCCTCACGAGGGCAGGCCTGTATTTTTGCGATCTCCGCTTCGTATTTGTCCCTCGCGGTTTCTAACTCGTACCGCTTCTGCAGATTCATCCAAAAGCCCGGAGTTGTGCCGAAGTACCGAGACAAGCGCAGGGCGACGTTGCCGGTAATACCGCGCTTGCGACCGACGATCTCGTTTATGGTCTTCGGTGCTACGCCCAGCGACTTCGCTAGTTTGTTCTGACTCAGGTTCAAAGGCTCCATGAACTCTTCCAATAAAACTTGGCCTGGGTGAATCGGCGCTAATTTTTTCGCCGTCATGGCCACACCCTTCCTTTCTTTCTTCTCTTTGAATGTGTATATGTGCCTGTTATTAGGTGTGTTTCAGTGATAATCGCAGATCTCCACTTCATAAGCGTGGTTGTCGTCTCCCCACGTGAAGCAGATGCGCCACTGTTTGTTGATCCGGATACTGTGCTGACCCTTCCTGTCGCCACCTAACGCTTCCAACTGATTGCCCGGCGGTTTCCTCAAGTCCTCCAGGGCTTCTGCCGCGTCGATCATTTCAAGCTTAACGCGGGCCCTTTCTTCGACGTGCTGAAACGCCCTTACCCAATACCGGTTAAATAACTTCTCTGTGTCCTTGGTTTTGAAGCTCTTTATCATTACGCCGCAGCCTTATATGCCATATCCTATGGCGCAATACGCTATATGTCAAGCGAGAATCCAAAAGGCTCCATTCACCGCCTGAGGCATGGCTGCTATTTGAATCCGAATTTTCGGGATGGCTTCCGCTCCCGGTCGGCGTTGATAGCAAGCTTGATTTCTTTGGCATGCGCCGGAGGTATTGAGTCGAGCATGTTTTTGTAAAACCGGAATGGTCTGACTGAGGCCCGAACGAACTGGGCCTGTCAATCTGAAGATTAACATATGCGGGACCCTTGCGGGACGCAGTCATGAACTGCTGTGGATTATAGTGGATTTTTGCAACGGTCATTCCGAATAAGTTATTGAAATCACACCATCTAGTCTGACTCGAAACTGTATCCTTAGTGGTACCAGGGGTTCGAATCCCTCTCTCTCCGCCAAATCCCCACAAAGCTGTCCTCTCTACTTCACCTGAATCAGTCCTCTTACTAATTCCTCGTTTCGGGACCATTTGTCCTGGACATATATATTTTCCTGCACACTTTCGGCCCGTATAGTGAATTTTACCCTGTGTATCCCACTATCGCAATTTGTGGAGGACTGTTGGGGACGCCGACGATTGGGCCGGGGGCTAGTTATTCCTGATTATTTTCTTGCGGAGTCGGAGATGCAGCGTCCGTTAACAAAGGCGCGATCAGAACCATTCCAGGAAGGATGGGGTGTTTTCCTAAGAAGCCCCAACTATTGGGGGATTCCTGATGTTGTAAGGATCCGCGGAAACTGGTACTCTGAGGCGACAAACAGATGTTCCAGATGGAATGCTCAACACTAATCGCTCATTACCACGGGTCACAGACATTGGGCCATTTCCTGGAGACGCCGATTGCCCAAGGGAACGATAATGACACCCCCGCTCTTGAACTCAAATGGCTATCTAAGATCGGTTCTTGACGCAATCCCCTCACCGGTTTTCGTGCTTGACCGTGAAGTTCGTGTCGTTGATGCCAATCTTTCGGCATCCCAGTTTCTTGGAAATGAACCGGAATTCATGCTCGAGAAGTTGCCTGGTGAAGCTCTGCAATGCATCCACTCAAGAGACTTGCCCGGTGTGTGCGGAACCACAAAGTTCTGCAAGGACTGCATGGCAAGAAATTCCGTTAACAGAGCCATGGCAGGTCAGAGAGTCCATCGGGAGAAGGCCATTTTCCAGCTGGTGGCGAGTGACAAACTCAGTGAGACTCATGTACTCGTCACGGCATCCTCATTCACGTACGAGGACAGCCTGTTTTGCCTTATGATATTTGAAGACGTAATGTCTTTGACGGAATTGAAGGATATTCTGCCCATTTGTGCCAATTGCAAGAAGATTCGGAATGATGAGAATTACTGGGAACCATTTGATAGCTATCTAAATAAGCGCTCGGGTATTCGATTCACTCACACACTCTGCCCCGAGTGCGCGAAGAAACTTTACCCCGATTTTTTCGAGCCCTGACAAGACGCTATGCCTATAGCCGATTAATGCCAGTGCCCCTTCACACGATTATGTCCAGCCCCAGGATAAGACCGTTTGCGCTAAGTCTTTTTCTCCAAGAACTTCACGGCTTGGCTTCGCGTCTGATACCATTTCGCTTTCAAATATGTAAAATCGGGGAGGCACTTCTTGTAAGAAGTTCCTCCCCGAACCCCACCTCAAGAACTTTTAGCACTCGCCGGAGCCCCCATTTCCTAAAAGGAAATTTGGGGTTCCGGCAAATGATAGAAGTCTCTGGAAGCGGGTTTGGTGGCTTGGGGGGAAGCTCTTTACTAAAGAGGGTCCCCCCAATCTTACTTCTTTGATTGCGCATTAGCATGAGACCCGCCCGAATCAGCCGTCAGGGATGTCACTTCTCGGACCGCACTTTCGTGTAAGAACGAATTGATGAGGACCGGCAAGAAGTCCGCCCTGCTGCGACGTTTTCAAGTTTCGTTGTAGTGTCTACAGCCGTGCTAGTTGGTATCAACATGTATTCCCTGGATTTTACCGGTGGGTTCGACATTATGAATATGGATCTTCACATGATAATATCCGATTCCTAGACGAGTAATACTCCGGATACTAGACCGGCGAAAATATCATGGAGAATACGGTGCTGTTTTCTTTGCCTGCATTGCTTAAGATACTTCTTACTTTTGTTGCTCTGCTGTTGTTGAATCGCGTGCTTCCCTTGTATGTTTGCTTAGCCCTGACAAGCATCATTATCGGGCTGTGGATGCAGATGCCTGCCCTGTCAATAGTCCAGGTAATGCTACAGGAGAGTTTTTCAGGGCCCGTCCTGGCCTTGTCTCTTGCCATATCTCTCATCCTTGTTTTCAGCGATTTATTGAGGCGAAGCGGCAGGCTTGAACGCATTGTCTCCTCGCTCAAGGCCATTACTTCTCGTCCCAAAGTGTCTCTCGTCGTGCTGCCCGCGTTGATCGGGCTTCTTCCCATGCCGGGCGGCGCTTTGTTTTCCGCCCCAATGATCGAGACAGCACTAGGCGAAACGAGAATCAAACCTGAGCTCAAATTGGCGATTAACTACTGGTTCAGGCATGTGATGGAATTCATGTGGCCTCTTTATCCCGGCTTCATTCTTGCATTATCAATCTTCGGACTTGAGGCCTGGAAGCTCATGCTTTTTCAAGCTCCCATAACCATCGGGGCGATCATTGCAGGGATCTTGTTTATACTGCCGGCAGTGTCGATATGCCAAGACGGCGTGGGGCATGTCTCGCCGGACGGCTTACGTGATTTTGCCCGAGAGGTCTTTCCAATAGCAATCATCATTGTCCTCATGTTCGTGCTGCAGGGCTGCGCAGAGGCAGTAAACCGGCTATTCGGGAAGCCAGTGCCGTTGTCGCAGCATCTCAGCATGGCGATAGCCTTGATTGCCGGAATCGTATATCTTGTGTACGCCGATTCCATGTCCAGGTCAGATGCGAAATCGGCATTTTTCCATTCGGGAATAGGTTCGATCATTCTCATGGTTTTCGCGATCATGGCCTTCAAGGGAGTATTGGAGCAATCCGGAACAATTGCCCAACTACGAACGGAACTTCAGGCGTTTCGGATTCCGGAGATCATAGTAATAGTGTTGCTCCCACTCATTGCGGGATTAGTAACCGGAATTGCGGTGGGATTTGTGGGATCATCTTTTCCTCTGATTGCCACCCTGTTGCCTAATGGAGAGAATGTGCTTCCTTATGTAATTCTGGCATACGGTTTCGGCTTCATAGGAATGATGCTATCCCCGGTGCACTTGTGCTTTCTTGTGACGCAGGAATATTTCCAGACGAACTCATTGGATTCATATAAGCATTTTTGGAAGCCCGCGATCTTTCTAATGCCCTGGCTCGCGTTCTTTTTTTCGGTATATCGATTTGCTGTTTGAGTTCGCTGAGACGCTCTTTGAAAGCCTTGAACCCTGTTCTCCAGCCCTGTTCGCGTGCGATGCGTATACAGACTCTATCTTCGGCAGGTGGACTCTTCGATGACAATTATCCCTAAAGACCTTCTTATGACACTTCTCGCTTGACAGTGGCCAGTCCCGATAATAAGGTTGATTGGCCACGATTAGAGGGGGTATCATTCATGTACCGAAAAAGTGTTGCCATATTTTTGGTCATGGCGGTTCTGACCGTCCTCGCCTGGTGCGAGCCTGGATGGAGCCAATCTCAGTCATATCCTACACGCCAACTTACGTACCTCATTCCTTTTGACCCAGGCGGCCAGTCCGATGTTGAGGCTCGCAGACAGCAGTCTCACTTGTCGCGAATTCTCGGTCAGCAGGTAATTATCGACTACAAAGTCGGCGGAGGCGGGGCACTCGGCTGGCGGGAACTCGTCAAATCGAAACCGGACGGTTATCTTTTCTGCGGTTTCAACATTCCTCACACAATTCTACAGCCACTTCAGCAGGACGTGGGGTACAAAACCGAACAATTGGTCCCGGTAGCCATTTTCCAGAAGACACCGGTCGGCTTGGCGGTTCCGGTTAACAGCCCTTACAAGACCCTAAAGGAATTCATTGAGGCCGCCAAGAAAGAGCCCGGCAAGCTCACGGTGGGAGGGTCGTCCTTTTTTTCCGGGCCGCATTTCGCAACTATGTTGTTTGATAAGTTGGCCGGCATAAAGCTGAGTTACGTTCCATTCACGGGTGCGGCCCCTCAGGTCACGGCACTTCTAGGGGGCCATACGGATGCCGGAATGACTTTCTCAAATGACCTTGTGCGATTCAAAGACAAGCTCCGAATCTTGGCCATGGCCACTGATGAACGCATGAGTGAATTGCCGGACGCACCGACTTTCAAGGAACTGGGTTTCAACCTGGTCGAGGCTGTCGATAGGGGCGTGATCGTTCCACCC
>JACRDE010000196.1 GCA_016212935.1 Desulfomonile tiedjei
AAGTCATAATGGAAGACGTAAGGGTCCCCGCTGGAAATCTCCTGGGTGACGAAGGCAAAGGCTTCGGAATGCTTATGCAGGAACTTATCAGCACCCGTCTCAGCGCTGCAGCTGGTGCGGTCGGAACCTGCCAGGCCGCAATCGACGAAGCGGTCAAGTACGCTACCGAGCGTCGGCAGTTCGGCCAACCTATTTCCGAATTCCAAATGGTTCAGGAAGTGGTTGCCAGAATGGTCGCTGAAACCGAAGCAGCCAGGGCCCTGGTGTGGAGATGCGCCATTCAGAAGGATCGCGGCCTGGTTCACAACATGCGAGAGACAGTGCTCGCCAAATATTACGCGTGCAGGGCTGCCGATGAGGTGCCGAACCTGGGTCTGGAAGTGCTCAGCGCGTACGGGTATTCCAACGAGTACCCCATTGCCAGGATTCTCAGAGACGGCAAAGTTTACAAAATACTCGAGGGCGCGACCAACATTATGAAGATGATAATCGCTCAGGATGCTCTCGGCATTAAGAAGGCCAATAGGTAACAATCTTACCGAGAATGCCTCGACCGCGAGGGTTGGAGTCTTCACGATTCCCTCGCGGTCTTCGCGTCTGGCCCGGATGTTCCCGCTGCCGTTCTTATGGATATAGATCCGCTCCTGAGTTGACCTCGGCTGCATTGACATCCTGCTGGAGCCTACTACAATTGCGACTTGAAATTGCGCGATTGTAGGAAGGTGCACGCCTGTACTATCTGAAATCAAACGGATAATCAGACAGAAAGTGTCCTGTACTGAGAGACTGTCTCACGATTTCTCTATTCTCCGAGCAAGGCGTAACTTTTCTTAACAGACGGTCCCGTCTCTTTTACGAGCACCTACAGACTGGCGGAGGAATGAGTTTTTCTTTCAAGATTATTCACAAGGAATCCACGAGTAGCGCCAGACGTGGCGTGATCACCATTGGTGGAAATGAAATCCCTACGCCTGCGTTCATGCCCGTTGGTACCCGGGGTGTGGTCAAAACAGTATCACCGGAAGAAGTTTGGAACTTGGGCTACAGGATGATCCTGGGGAATGCGTATCATCTATATTTGCGCCCCGGACACGAATTGATAGAACGACATCAAGGGCTCCACAAGTTCATGAACTGGCCCGGCTCAATACTGACTGACAGCGGCGGATTTCAGGTTTTCAGCCTATCACGTTTGCGAAAGGTGACCGACGAGGGGGTCCTGTTTCAATCGCATATAGATGGCAGCTCTCACATGTTCACCCCTGAGTTGTGCATGCGGGTTCAAGAGGCGCTGGGTTCGGATATAATAATGTGCCTTGACGATGTCAGGGGCTATCCCGTGTCCAGAGAAGAAGCCCTGGAGGCTGCCTTGCGCACTACCCGCTGGGCAGCCGAATGCCTCCAAGCCAAAAAAAAGGTTGACCCTGCCTTGTTCGGCATAGTACAAGGGTCGATGTACTCAGATCTCAGGGAGTTGAGCGCCGAGGCCCTCACTCGCCTGGACCTGGATGGTTACGCTGTCGGCGGCTTGAGCGTCGGGGAACCCCGAGATGTTATGGTCGAAATGATGGAGGTCACACTACCCCTGATTGACGAATCGGTTCCCCGTTACGTCATGGGAGTAGGAAAGCCTCAAGACATTCTGGATGGGGTGCTGCGGGGGACTGATCTGTTCGATTGTGTTCTCCCCACTCGCAACGCCCGGAACGGAACGCTCTTCACGTCTCGCGGATCGGTGAACATAAGAAATTCCAGATACCGTGACGACCCCAGCCCTATTGACCCCTCATGCCAATGCCCGTTGTGCGCGACCTATTCCAAGGCCTACCTGAGGCATCTTTTCCAGGAAAAGGAGATTTACGGGCTCAGGCTCGCGACCATACACAATCTGAGCTTTTACAGCCGCATGATGGAGAGCATTAGGACAGCAATACTGGAAAATCGATTACACACACATGCTCGGGAATTCCTAGCTAACATGGAGGAAAAAGATGATTGATATCGCCTATGCCATGGCCCCCCCTTCCGGTCAGGGTGGCGCTGATAACACTCTGATCGCTTTTTTGCCTATGATTTTGATCTTCGGCGTGTTTTATTTCCTGATGATCAGACCGCAACAGAAAAAGGCAAAAGAACATAAAGCCATGCTCGACAATCTCAAGAAAGGCGACGCTATAATTACCCAAGGCGGTCTTTACGGAAAAGTAACTTCCGTGTCGGACGCTTTTTTGATACTGGAGATAGCTGAGAAGGTTCGAGTGAAAGTATCAAGAGGCCACATCGCCGGATTGGCGCCTTCCTCCGGCCCGGAGCAAACTTCCTGAGGAGTTCGGATATATGACTCAAAGCCTTCAGTGGCGCATCGGACTTGTGGCTGTGGTTTTGGTGGGCTGTGTGTTCCTGCTCTACCCATCGGTCGGCCCGGTGCCTGAATTTTGGCAGAAGTATCTTCCCAATAATCCCGTTAGACTCGGGTTGGACCTCCAGGGCGGTCTGCATCTGGTACTGGAAGTCCAGAGCGAAGTGGCCGTTGAAACAGTCGTTGATCAGGCCATTTCCGAAGCGTCGTCTCTCATGAAGGAAGAGAAGATAAGGTATAACGACATACTTCGCACATCCCCGACCACGCTTTCGGTTTTTCTCAAGGATGGGGAGCAGGCTGCCCTCTTTGATGAAAAGATTCTGGATAAACTGCAGAATTTCAAGAAAGTCTCCTCAGCTCCTGCGGAAAAGGGCTTTGAAATCCAGCTCCAGTTGGATCCGAAAGTAGTTGAGAGCACCAAGCAGAGAGCCGTACGTCAGGCAGTGGACACCATTAGGAACCGCGTAGACCAATTCGGGGTTGCGGAACCGGACGTTGTGATGCAGGGAACTGACAGAATCATCGTTCAGTTGCCTGGACTCAAAGAAGACATAAACAGAGCAATAGACCTAATAAAGAGAACCGCGCGGCTGGAATTCAAACTGGTGGACGACAAAGCCGACGTAAACGCGGGAGTCAAGGGTGATATTCCGCCAGGAGACGAGTTGCTTTACAAGGTGGATCGCAACGCAAAAACAGGAGCCATATCCCGCACGCCGTACCTTGTCAAAAAGCAGACTCTCATGACAGGTGACGTCATCACCGACGCCAGGGTCCACCCGGACAAAATGGGCAGAATGATTATCGGTATGGACTTCAACCACACCGGGGCAGTCCAGTTCGAGCGGATAACCGGAGAGCACGTCAGGGAGCATCTGGCGATAATCCTTGACAACAGAGTCTATTCCGCTCCGGTGATCAAAGACAGAATTTCAGGCGGTTCGGCCATAATCGAAGGGATGTTCAGCCCTGAAGAGGCCCATGACCTCGCACTGGTGTTGCGCGCAGGCTCTCTTCCTGCGCCGGTGAAGATTCTTGAAAATAGATCGGTGGGCCCGTCCCTTGGCGAAGACTCCATCAGGTCGGGCCGAGACGCCATATTGTTCGGCATAATCCTTATTGTCATCGGCATGGCCGTGTACTATAAGTGGTCCGGGGTTGTTGCGGACGTAGCTCTTGTGCTGAACCCGTTGTTGCTGTTTGCGGTGATGGTTTCTCCGGGATTGCGCGCCACTTTGACCTTGCCCGGTCTTGCCGGTGTAGCATTGACCATGGGTATGGCCATAGATGCCAACATCCTGATTTTCGAGCGCGTGCGAGAGGAACTACGATTCGGCAAATCCCCCAGGGCTGCAATGGAAACCGGTTACAACAAGGCTTTCTTGACTATCATCGATACGCACCTCACAAACATCATAGCCGCCCTTCCCTTGATTCAGTTCGGCACGGGGCCGGTTAAGGGATTCGCTGTGACATTGTGCGTTGGTCTTATCATCTCGCTGTTCACGGCTTTCTTCGTTACCCGTACGATCTTTGACTTCGGGTTCCAGGTCAAGCGGATAAAGAGACTCAGTATATGATGCAGTATCCGGTGAGCCGGATGACGGCAGAACATAGAATATTCGTCCCCCTCTTTTAGAAGGATTTCAGCGTGGAACTTATAAAACCCAATACGAGTATAGATTTCATGGGCAACAGGCATTATGCCTATATTTTCACAACTGTCATGATTCTGTTGGCATTGGTCTCTATTCCACTCAAAGGCCAAATCCGCTTGGGGGTGGATTTTACCGGCGGTGCGATGGTCCAGGTGAAATTTAACAAGTCCGTGCATACCGACGAGATCAGAGATGCTTTCAAGTCTATGGGAGAGGGCACGGTCATCCAGAAACTGTCCGGAGGAGAAGAGTTCGTGGTCAGATTGGAGACCCTCGAAGAAGGCTCCGAAAAACTGCACCAGCAAGTTAATGAAATGCTCGCGAACAAATTCGGCAAAGACAGCTTTGAGGTCCGCAGCCTGGAAATGGTTGGCCCCAAAGTGGGAAAGGACTTGCAGCAGTCAGCCATTTGGGCCACCGTCATAGCTCTCAGTCTGCTGCTGATTTATATGGCCTTTCGCTTCACGTTCACCATGGGGTTAGGTGCGATAGTGTGCCTTTTGCATGACTTATGCATTCTCTACGGATTCTTTGTATGGAGTGGAAGAGAGTTCAATCTGACGATCCTTGCGGCGTTTCTGACCGTGATAGGTTACGATATCAACGACACAATCGTGGTCTGTGACAGAACCCGCGACAACCTCAAAAGCATGAAGAAACAGCCACTGGCCGACATTTTTAACGCGTCCATAAACCAGACACTGTCCAGGACCATCCTGACAAGCGGCTTTACCATGCTTTCGGTAGCGGCGCTCTTGTTCTTCGGGACCCCGGTGCTCCAGGATTTTGCCTGGGCCCTTGTGGTCGGCATTATCTTCGGGACCTACTCATCCATTTTCGTTGCATCACCTCTAGTCTTGGAGCTCGACCGGGTGCTGCCCGTGAAACGCGGGTGATTTCGAGCCCGAGCCGTTTCCTATATGAACTTGCTCCTTGGACACGACAAGTTGCTGTTATTCCTGGAGCGGACCGCACGAGAGGGGCGACCCGCTCATGCATACCTTTTTTCAGGACGCGAGGGCGTGGGCAAGAAGCTCGCTGCTTTGAGATTCGCATGCCTGTTGAACTGTCCGGACAAGAGGAACGACCCGGACGATTCCTGTCAGGTTTGCAGAAGGATAATTCAAGGCGCACATCCGGACGTCCGAGTTGAAGAACCCGAAAAGGGTATGATTCGCATTGAAAAAGTGCGGAGTCTTAATAGAGCTTTTCGGTTCGCACCGATCGAAGCCCGTTACCGGGTTGTCATAATCAATGATGCTCACCTCATGAATCTGGCCGCCCAGAATGCCATGCTTAAGACCCTTGAGGAACCACCCGCTTTCGCGGTATTGATTCTTGTAAGTTCCAGGCCATCGGTCTTGTTGCCTACGGTACGCTCGCGTTGTCGCCGTTTGCGGTTCGGTTCCCTTCCTACGGAATCCGTCGCCCTTATACTGGAGCGGAAAGGGATATCTAGATCCAAAGCTCTTGTCTTGGCCGCTATGTCTACCGGAAGCGCGGGACGGGCCCTGGAAATGGAACACGGTAGTTTCATTGGCCTCAGAGACAAGGTCCTGGCGGCGTTTTCAAATCCGGGGGCAACAGGGATTCGAGGTGCGCTGGAGCTTTCCGCTGCAGTATCCGTGGATCGCTCCACGGCAATTCAAGCTATTGACATTGCTTGCACTTGGATTCGTGATGTGCTTATTGAACAGATCGGCGCGGAGGGTATGGGCAAAGTGCATGTCGATCTCCTTGACAGAATCTCTGAAGCGGCACAACATCAGAGCAGTGAACAGCTTATTTCAGTATACGAGGAACTCGTGAAAGCCGCGGAACTTATTGAGGCCGATATTAACGTCAACCGGAATTTGGTCATGGACGTAACACTTCTGAAAGCACTCCGGATTATGGCGGGTCCCGGGCTTGGCGTGGCAATAGCGGGCGGATAAGAATGCATGACCACAGATAAATCCAAGAAAGACATCTCATATCTTCCGAGGGCCTGGGGCGCATCAGGTCAGCGTAAGAGAGATAACAAAGACGAGTCCGTCGATTATACCGGGGCAACGAGCAGTGATGACGACATTTCTCAGGTAGCCGTCACCGAAGCCGTCGATGCAGAAATTCCTTGCGGCGAGACCTGTTGCAGGATTAGCGAACTCCAGTCCGAGCCTTTTGAACGTTGCTTCCAGCATTCTGACGATCCTCCGGAGGAGGATGTTCCAGCCCTACCGGACCAATTACCGGAACAGACGGATCGCCCGGAAAAGGCCGGAGTCCTCGTGCGACTGGTGGGGATTCGATTCGGTTACGCGTGCAAGATTTATCATTTCGACGCGATGGACATGGATCTGGCCGTAGGGGACTGGGTTGTAGTTAAGACCGAGAAAGGTCTGGGACTAGGTCTGGTTGCCTTAGGACCCTTCGAGCGCCACTTGGCCCCCCCTCAACTTGAAGGCCTCCGGAAAGTGCTCAGAGAAGCCACCCCATCTGATTTTGATCAGAAAGGCCGCTGCCGGAGTAAGGAACAGGAAGCCTACGCGTACTGCCTGGAACGAATCGAAACGCTGGGCCTTCCCATGAAACTCGTAACCGTCGAATGCTTTTTTGACTGCTCCAAATACGTTTTCTACTTCACGGCCGAAGGCAGAGTGGATTTTCGCGAGCTAGTCAAACAGCTTGTAGCCCGATTCCCGGTCCGCATTGAAATGCGCCAGATCGGAGTCCGTCACGAAGCAAAGATGACAGGCGGTTTGGCTTGCTGCGGCCAGGAGCTCTGCTGTTCCAGATTCTTGATGGATTTCAGACCGGTGTCCGTGAAGATGGCGAAAACCCAGAATTTGTCTTTGAATCCCACCAAGATATCGGGCGTTTGCGGCCGACTCATGTGTTGCCTGGCTTACGAGCATGATGTGTACGAAGATTTCAAGAAAGGTCTGCCCCGCGTTGGCAAAGCCGTGCTCACTTCAAAAGGCGAGGGTACGGTTCTCAAACACAATCCACTCGCTGAAACGATTTTCGTTAAGCTGTCCGATGACTCAGTGTTAGAGGTCGGCAAGGCAGAGGTACTCAGAGATTCGGGGCCTGCATCCAGCAGGAAAGAGGGCGAAAGCGATGAGCCAAACGGGTCTGTCGACGATACGGAAGAGACCGCGGAATTCGGCTCGGAATATGAGTGGTGATGATCGTTACGTGTCAGGGGCCCATCTCTTCATTGGAGTGGAGGTAATCCGGTGGATATAAGGAGCTGGCTTGTTGGTTTCCTTGCCTTGACCGCATTAGCCTTCCCCCTGCAAGACGGATATTGCGGCCCGACATTCGACCGGGTCACCAGAGCCAATCTTCTTCGAGTCGGGGTTCCTTACAACCTTGTGCCTCAGGGATATCTGAACCCCACGGGAGAGTGGGTGGGATTTGAGGTGGACCTGGCCACGGAATTGGCAGCGCACATGAATTTCAAGGTTGAAAAGGTCAAAGTTAACGAGACCACTTGGCGGTCTATGCTCTCCCGGGGACAGATAGACGCGGCTCTGTGCAGGATCGTGCACAGGCGAGCCTTGGAGGGAGAATTCGATTTCTCAGTCCCGTATTTCTTCGATTCCCCTCAAATCATGATCATAAAAGGGTCTTTCAAGACCGCTGCGAGCCTCAAAGGCCAAAAGATAGCTTCGGTCCAGGGATCTCTATCTGAAAAGGCGGCCATGAGATTGCTCAGACAATTGGGAGACGAATCAGCAGAAAAAAATGTTGTCTCGTTTCCGGACAGGCCTGGCTGTTTCATTTCATTGGGGAGAGAGAAAATCGCTGGCTGGCTGGACTCGGGGATGATCCTGCTCGAATACTGCTCAAAAAGTCCCGGTCGATTCGAGCTCATTAGCGCCGGAGATAATGCCGATGAGATTGCCGTCGCCCTGCCCCAGGATGACTCCGCATGGCGCGACCTGATCAATTTCACCATTCAAGAAATGGCCGCAGATGGAACTCTGAAGAAGATTTACGATAAATGGTTTGGCCCGGATACCCCGCAACCCTTCCCCTCCAAGAGACCCATCGAGATTTGGCCGGAATAGCGACACAATCGAGCAGGTTTTTTGAATGTGACGATGTCTATTGGAAGAACAGAGCACAATCCATGAAGAGAGTGATACTGGGAACCGCCGGTCATATCGATCACGGGAAGACTGAGCTGGTCCGGGCCCTGACCGGCATTGATACCGACCGACTAAAAGAAGAGAAACAGCGTGGAATCAGTATAGAGCTGGGATTCGCTTTTCTCGATCTCGGAGACGACATCCGCATGGGAATAGTAGATGTGCCGGGACATGAGAAATTTGTCCGGCATATGGTTGCAGGCTCTGGAGGAATAGACATAGCTGCCCTCGTGATTGCCCTTGACGAAGGCGTCATGCCCCAGACTGTAGAGCATCTGGATATTCTTAGCCTGTTGAGCGTGCGGATGGGCTTGGTGGTGTTGACAAAGTCCGATCTCGTGGATGAAGAACTCGCAATGTTGGCCGAGGAAGACGCGAAAGATGCGGTCAAGGGAACTTTTCTTGAGGAAGCTCCATTCATAAGAGTGTCTTCCAAGACTGGCGATGGAATAGACCAGCTTCGGACCACGCTCAAGGGATTGGCTCTTCTGGTTACGGAACGGCCGGTCCACGGATTGCTTCGTCTTCCTGTTGACAGGGTGTTCACAATCAAAGGCCACGGTACTGTAGTCACCGGGACCCTGATCTCGGGAACACTCTCGACCGGGGACGAGGTAGAAATCCTGCCCAGCGGTATGAAAACCACTGTGCGTTCACTGGAGTCCCATAACAGGTCCGAAGAAAAGGCCTTTCCGGGAGAACGTGTGGCAGTGAATCTTCGAGGTCTGGAGCAAGGAGACATCCAACGGGGGGAGGTACTCACCCATCCCGGACAGTTTAAACCCTCGTACATAGTTGACGTCAAGCTTAGGGCGCTGGACCGTTCCCCGATTCCTTTGAACAATCGACGAAAGGTTCGTCTCCATCATTACACATCTGATGTGGAGGCCCGAGTCATACTTCCGGACATGGATGTTCTGGAGCCGGGAAAAGATGTCATAGCCCAATTGCGTGCAGCCGCGCCCATTGTCCCGGCCACAGGCGATCGATTTGTCATCAGAGCGCTTTCCCCCTCGATCACTCTTGGTGGCGGGGTAGTCATGAATCCGCGAGCAGTGAAGCTCAGAGCCAGGTCGGCAAAGTTCTTCATGGAATTGGATCGCAGTGACGACGCGGCGATTCTGGAATCTCTCGTCCGCAGTTCCGGAATGGCCGGTATCGGGAAAAACGAACTCCTGGGACTGTCCGGATTCTCTGCAAAGCGCCTCGAGAAAGTGCTTGAGACGATCAAAAACTCCAGACTTGTCATTAGGTTCGATGCTGCTGAGCATAGGATGGTTCACTCGGACTTTTTCGAGATAGTCAGGAACAAGCTTCTGGAAAAACTCAAGACTTTTCATGCGGAACAACCGCTAAAAGAAGGCATATCAAAGCAAGAGCTGCGCTCTGCAGTGCCAGGCACGGACAAGCTCGTCCGATCAGTCATGGAGTCTCTTGCTGCCAAAGGGGAAATATCGGATCAGGGCAACCTGGTTCGTCTCGCCTCCCACAAGGTGAAGCTCAAGGACGAGGAAAAGGACATCAAGAATAAACTCTCCAAAATGATTGTTCAGGGTGGCAACGCTCCGCCGGTATTCAAGGAGATCGTGGCTGCGGGAGGCGTGGATTCCAAGCAAACTCGGAATCTCCTGGGAATATTGGAAAGAGAACGAATTATTGTTAGAATCAGTGAAGAGCTGTATTTTTCCAATGATTTCATAGAAGACGTCAAAGGGAAACTGGTGGAATTCATAAAACGTGAAGGCGGGCTGACTCCGTCACAGTTCCACGAGATCACGAGATCCTCGAGAAAGTACAATATTCCACTACTCGAGTATTTCGATCGCCAACGTTTCACTATGAGGATCGGCGATCAGCGAGTGCTCAGGGGTTCGGGCAGTTCCGGTGAAGGCGGCAAAGTGGAATAGAATTCGGATATTTTTTTTATTCTGCTGAGGCAATCGGTTCTTTGAGATTCAAAACGCCTGGCGGCGTCCGGGCTCTTGTCATTGATATACTGGACAAGCGCCCAAGCCTGATGATCCATGCAAGCATACGAGTGATCCAGCAGCCCGATTAGCTGTCTGTCCACATCAGAAATCCGGGTGTTAGCGACTGCCCTGAGCTTGGCCCTGATCACGCGGACCCGTCTTTGGACGTTCCTCACGATCTCCAAGGCCGTGTCTTTGCGAATTATATCAGCTACGAATCCATCCGCGGTGGTTCCGAGGAGGAGAAAAGAATCGTTGAGATACGCTGTTGCGGTTTCTCCAAAAGCATTCAAGAATACTGCCTGGTCCAAGCCCCACGTCTTCAGTGGACTTAGAAGCAGGAACAGGCTCAGCAGGTAGATAACTCGTTTCATGAGTAATTCGGTCCAGGCGATAATTGCGAGAGCAACGGCAAACTCATACCACGACAATCGAAGGGAGACAACCTTTTTCATGAAAATACTTCTACACGCGTGCTGTGCGCCCTGCCTTGTGCACCCTCTTGAAGATTTGCGTTCGGAAGGTCACGAGGTCACAGCTGTATTTTTCAACCCCAATATCCACCCTTACGCCGAGTATTTGCGCAGGTTGGACGCGTTTACTGTTTACACGCAGGACAATCATGTCAGGGTGCTGAACGCCGATTTTGGCGCTGACATGGAGGAATGGCTGCGGGAGGTGGTATTTCGTGAAGCCCAGCGCTGCAAGGTTTGTTTCAATTTCCGAATGGATGCCATTGCGGCTCTGGCGGAAGCCAAGGGATTCGACGCGTTTTCCACGACCCTGCTTTACAGCCGATTTCAGAAGCACGATCTGTTGAAGCAAATATGTGAGGCAGCGTCGGAAAAGTATGGAATGCCTTTCATTTATAAAGACTGGCGAACGGGATGGAATGAAGGTGTGAAGAAATACCGTAAGCTCGGGCTCTACAGGCAGAAGTATTGCGGGTGCGTTTACAGCGAGAAAGAACGCGCTCTAAAAATCATATGAGCGGTTTGTTCGTGCCATCCACAAAGGCCTCGCCGCTCTTCCTCGAGAAAAATGGCGGTTCCGGAGGATTACTGCCTCCGCTGCTCACTTGAGATCAATTTCTGGTGCCCATTCGCCAGAGAATGGATAGACCAATTTGGCCCGGCGTGGAGCGAGCCGGCCTCCCTGCCCGCCAAAGTGGTTTGTGGAGCCGAGTTGTTGCTATAAAAGACAGTGCGTTCTACTTCTGGTCGCTTATGCAGCCCCCCTGAATCCCGCGATCACTTCTTGAACAACGCTTCCAGTTTTCTGCGGGCTTCGGCGGCCTTGTCCGCGGCCATGGACGAGGATGGCCCCTCGCGCAAACTGAAGTACTCGCAGAAATTGCGACGGTCCTTTACGGATACCTTTTCGGATTGTGGCTCTCGACATTGGTTATGAGCTGATTCGTCGTAATTGGAGCAGTTCAGGCAGCAGTACACGTCGGAGCCGCATTTGGAACATGTGTCGCTGCGAAAAACTCTCTCGACAAACTCCAGAGCGTTACCGCAATGATGACAGGAACCTTTTTTCATTTATGACCTCTTGCACAGTCTCCGTTGAGCAGGTTATGTTAACCTGCGCGGGGCACAAAACTACTGTATCATATTCCACCCGCCGGTTTCAGGCTAGGGCCAAAGCCGCCTCAATGCCTGCGGCCAAGGAGATCTGTGAAATGCATGAACCATTCCTTGCCCGTCTTCCCATGGGGGAGGACCTTCTGGAGTCTATCACCGAGGCCTTTAAGGAACGCTCAATCCCTAAGGCTTCTTTTGTAGTGATCGGGGCTGTCACCTCCGCTGTTTTGGCATTCTACGATCCTCAAACGAGAAAATACGAAAACAAGGAATTCCCAGGACTGTTGGAGATCGCGTCTTGCGTGGGCAACGTTTCAGAGAGGGATGGAGGGATCTTCGTCCATGCTCACATAACCTTGGCCGGCGAAGATTTCCAGTGTGTGGGAGGTCACTTGATGCAGGGGACCAAGATTTTCGCAGCTGAACTCCAGGGTATTCCTGTGCCTGGCAAAACGCCGATACGCGAGTACGACGAACCCACAGGGCTTTTCCTCTGGGCGGAATTTTGATCTCGTGGGCGTTGCCGAAATGCATTCATTCTGTTACTTCGCAGCGGGTCGCTTTCCACGATTGACTGCCCGGAGCCTCAGGCAATGAGATTGAACGATCTCATTCTCTTTGCCGTGGTCTTTGGCTCCATGGGCGCGGCTGTGATGTTTCCGGTGGCAGGAGAGGCGTTTCAGCCTTTTCTACTGTACTTTATGATGCTGCTTCTTTTTCTGAGTTTTCTCAGAATTGACTTCAGAGCGTTCCTCGATACTTCTCCCTCGTCTTTGTTCCGATTGGCGGTAATGACTGCAGTCAAGCTGCTGATTCTTCCCGCTGCTCTTTACTATTTGTCGCTTGCAATAATACCGGAGTACGCGATTCCGGTTCTCTTGCTTTCAGGTATTTCCACAGGAGTAGTTGCGCCGTTCATAGCCACCCTGGTGGCGGCCGACGTGGCAGGGGTTCTCCGGATGGTCGTTGCCACATCGCTGGTCGTGCCCTTCTCTCTACCCAGCCTCGTCAAGGTACTTGCTGGAGCCGAGATAAGAATACCGCTTACGACTATGGTCGAGTTGTTGGCTGTAGTCGTCTTTGTTCCGATAACCGCGGTAGTAATTCTGAGAAGGTGTTTGCCGTCGGCGCTTCAGGTATTGGCAGAGAGACAGTTCCCTGTTTCTCTGGTTTTGTTCGCTATGATCAATCTTGGAGTATTTTCAAAGTATTCGTCTTTTTTCTTCAATCACCCGGGGAGCATTCTTCTATCAATAGCCCTCGCGTACGTTCTCTCAGCAATATATTTCATCACCGGAGTGCTGATGACACCCGGCTTGAATTTAAACGAACGCGTAGCTGCTGGCGTCAGTTTGGCACTTATGAACAATGTTTTGGTAATTGTTTTCTCTTCGCGTTTTTTCGGACCTCTGTCTCCCACTCTGGCAGCGATGTACATGTTTCCTTTCTTCACAATGATAGTCCCGGTCAAATTGATTGCCAGTCGCATGCAACAGAAATGAAAGCGTCGACAAGTGCCGCCCATCTGATTTGCCTTGATTACAGAGACAGAACGCGATAGAATGGGCCACCTGAACGTTGCCGGTGATGTATAATGAGTCGTAAGATTAGGAAGTTGATCTTATTTGTTGCGATACTTGTCGCGCTTGCCGCGAGCGGATGCGTGAGTTGTCTCCCGCAATATACGGCTCCACCCACCGGACCGGTGTCAGCAAAATACCCCGCCAGTCATGATCCCTACATTCCAATGGATCACAACCCTTCCCCGTGGAACCCCTGGGATGCCCTGAGTTCCTTTGCAGCCCCCTTGCTTTACGGTCCGCCTCGATAGAAACCCAGAAGCCTCTTCGTCAGTTTTCGGTTATTTCTGATCAGGGGTCTGAATTTCTGAAGCTATCATGTCGTTCTTGAGTTGCCTGTAGATTTGCGTGTAACGCTTCTTGATTTTCTGGCGGGCATGCAAGACGGCCCTTGCGTAGCTTA
The DNA here is from genome assembly GCA_016212935.1 of Desulfomonile tiedjei. Lineage (GTDB taxonomy): Bacteria > Desulfobacterota > Desulfomonilia > Desulfomonilales > Desulfomonilaceae > Desulfomonile > Desulfomonile tiedjei_A. Next base: position 13,696 of record JACRDE010000196.1, read on the forward strand.
TCGCAGCTCTGGGGTCGTCGCTGTTGTAAGCGCTGAGCGCTGCCACGATGTTCCTGTAAAGTTGCAGATAGTATTTGAATACACTAATCCCCGCGTCAGCATTGGTCTGGGTGTCCAGTAGGTCCGAGTATCTTATCCCGAACTTCCCGGCCCAAGATGGCGCATGGACCTGAAACATTCCCCTGCAATTCTGCTCGTTGATTACGTTGTTTTTAAACCCGCTCTCCACGTACACGATGGCCATGTACAGCCACATGTCGCCGCAGGTCACTTTTCCGAAATGTCTGTTGCCCGCGTTTCCAATAGCCAAGGATATTTCCCTGGCCTTCTGAATACCGATTCTGCCGTCGGTCATCTCCTGTATAATTTGCGAGCAAATATCGATACCGTTTGGATGAACAACCTGTCCGGCAGCCAAAGCCGCAGGCATAATGAAAGACAGCATTATGCAGATGGGTATGATACCCCTTACCATACACCCTCCCTATATTAAGCGAGAAGTGCGCTCAGAAGGTCGGTTGAGCCTCTTTCTCGCCTAATCCCCGTGGTTTGAGTCTGTTATTTTGGAATCTCCGGTTTCTTGGGCTCAGGAATCTTAGAGGCTTTCTTTGCTGCCTGCTTTTGACCGGTAAGCTTACCTTCCACGTAATCAAAAGGCTTCTCGATCGGCAACAGCACGACCTTAGAACAGCACTTCACGATGTCCAGGCAAGGGTTGAACAGGCTGAAGCAGCTTTTCAAGCAGCCCGACACAGCTCCCTCAGTCTGTTCAGCTGCGGAGACGCCCGCGCCGTAGACAGATCCTATCGCGGAAGAGCTCTTTTTCTGAGGTACGCCACCTGCGAAAGCGGGCACTGCCAGCACAACTATTAAAAGCCCGCAAATAGCCAGTTTCGCAATTGTACTCATCGACCAACCTCCGATATAGATCAAAGTGCACAATTATCCCATATTTCTAGGGCTTTTGTCAAGCAAGTGTGCTCTTTATTTTTCAATATGACTGTGTTAATGTACGTAAAAATACCATTGCGAGGTTTGGATTATGAAAGCGATTTGTACATTCGTAATCCTTATTACGGTGGTTGCCGTCCAATTCGCATTCGGACAGCAGGCACAACCCATGTACGACCCGGCGTACGCCGGTCCCATGAATGTCTACGGTCAACCCACATTCGGCGATGCGTCTCAGCGTGTTCCTGCCAACCAACAGCAACAGCAGGCCAATGGAGGCCTGATTCCCATGGCCTTCAACGGGCTGTACGGCGTTGGCTCGTACTTTTGGAGCTACATGCCTGCCCCGGTGCGTGGGGTGGAATCTCCTTACGCTGTGCCTCCAGGCTCCGGGCAAGTCATTACTAATTTTGTTCCTGGAACCCGCTAATTCATCCTTGTTTTCAAAGACTCTTTGAAACATATTGTCAGGGCTCCGCGAGAACTTCTTCGTATGAGCCCCGGCATTTCCTTTGTCCGACGGCTCGGCGATAGGCAAACAGGAGAAAAGGTGCTTTCCGATCAAGATCTTATGAATGTTCAGGCTATGACGGAACGAATATCGTCAGCGGTAACCATCTACGTCAACGAGGGAGCAGCCGACGATCATTTCGGGACGAACCTGGCTAATATTGCGAGACAGATTAGCGGTGTCTCCCTTAACCGCGTCAAGGTTGAATTCGGAGAGGCACTATCTCCCTTTCCCGATAAACCATGTTTAACGCTTGCAGGAGAATTTTCTCAAAACATCCATTACTTTGCCGCTCCTGAGGGCCATGAATTGCAGCCATTTCTGGAAGCTTTGGCTTGGCTGGGCGGCGCACAACAGCCGCGTGGCTCAGACGCCGTTCGGGGAGTGAAGGAAATTTCCTCTCCGGTGGACTTGCTTATCCTGATCGCCGCCGTGTGCCCGCATTGCCCGCAGGCCGTCCGGTTAGGCCTATCTATGGCTGCTCGTCAGCCGCTAATCCAGTTGAGTGTGGTGGACGCTATAGAATTCGGAGATTTGGCCGCAAGGTACAAAGTCAAGTCCACTCCGACAACGATAGTAAACAACGGACTGACGTTGGTCGGAACAATTAATGAGTCGGAACTTGTCGAAGGCCTGCTTGAATCCGAGGCTGAATCCTCGCTGACGAGAGTGGTCGACTCCATGATCAAATCTGGCCGCGCTGAAGACGCCGGACGGTTGATTTGCGAAAAGAACGCAGCCGGTGCGATTTTACCTCTCTACGTGTCGAAGGAGTTTTCTACCCGCATGGGGGCTCTCGTAGCCATTGATGAGGCCCTGGCTCTTAACGCGAGGATTATGGATTCTGTTGTGGAGGACCTTGTCCCATTGCTGTTCCAGGAAGACGTCGCTCTTCGAGGTGACACTGCGGAACTGCTAGGCAAGATTGGGGACCCAGCTGCAGAACCTGCCTTGAAGAAAGCCGCGCATGACGGTGACGCTGATGTGCGAGAAGCAGCCGAAGAAGCATTGGGACTGCTAGGCTCGAAGCAGGTGTGACGAGAAATTGCCTAAAGAAAAGAACAAGAAAGAAAAAGGGCAGCTGCTATGGTTCCGGTTGGTGCTTTTCCTCGTTCCTCGCCTCGTCAGCACTTATTTCAGGCTAGTTGATCTCACTTCCAGGAAGATTTTCCTGAATCGCGAGTATGAAGACCAAATCTGCAGGAATAAGCCCTTTTCCTGCGCGTGCTTCCACGGAACCATGCTGTTCCCAGTTTACTACTGCCGCAGGTACCCTGGAGTGATTATGGTAAGCCGCTCTTGGGACGGAGAAATAATTGATCGCAGCATCCGAAGAATGGGATACGACACTGTTAGAGGATCGTCCTCCAGAGGTGGCAAGGAAGCCCTGAGAGAGATGATCGACACTATAAAAGAAAGAGATTATTGCTCGGGCTTGGCAGTGGACGCTCCGCGCGGTCCGTCGAGAAAAGTAAAGATGGGCATTGTAGTAGTGGCCAAAGAAACGGGCCATCCAGTGGTTCCAATGGTGAGTTGGGCCACCCGCCAGATACAGTTTCGCTCTTGGGACAGCATGATTCTGCCTCTTCCCTTCAGCACCGTAGTGATGGCTTTTGGAAAGCCGACCATAGTGCCTCAGGGCCTCACGAACGATGATTACGAAAATCTCAGGCAAGAGATCGAATCGAACATGCTGGCAGCCTCGGAACAGGTGGAAGAGAAGGTCAGAAACCTGAAAGGCAAGAAATAAAATTCACTTAACTGCTGTCCGTCGAGTCTGGCGTTGCTCCCCGCCACATAACGGAGCGATTCAAAAAGCTTTACCTGATCGCCTGCCTTGGTCCTGGAGAGTGGCGGTTCGCGAACCACCACATCAAAGGATGTCTAGCGTAACTGAGCGTTCTGCCATTCCGAAAGGAAGGTCGAAGGGTACTTATTGAGTGATCTTCTACCGGCCATGCTTGCCCGTAATCACGATGCAGAGAAACCACCGGCTGCGAGCTTCTGATACGAATGCGCATTCAAAGAAGCAAGATTGGGGGGACCCTCTTTAGTAAAGAGTTTCCCCGCAAACCCCCTTCCAGCAACTTCTAACATTTGCCGGAACCCGAAATTTCCTTTCAGGAAATGGGGGTTCCGGCGAGTGCTAAAAGTTCTTGAGGTGAGGTTCGGGGAGGAACTTCTTATAAGAAGTGCCTCCCCGATTTTACATATTTGAAAGCGAAATGGTATGAGGATCGCACTTGCCAGTCTCACACTTCTTTTGAAGCTCGCCACACGGAGGCAGACTTACCTGATCCCCACAAATCTTGGACCGAATCAGGTCGATTTCTTGTCGATCGGCGGATCCGATTCGGGTACAGCGGCGTCAGATTCTGATTCCCGTTTGAGATTTTCCACGTAGGTCCTCAGTTCCTCGGGAGACATCATCTGGTCCCAGGCCGCTTCCCTTTCTCTCTGCGTACGCAGCACAAGGATCACCCGGTAGATCACCCACACTAATCCTAGTACGAGCAACAACAAATAGATTGTCGTGAAGGCACTCATTTAGGGACTATAGTTCGCGCTCAACCCTAGTTACGGACATAGGTTTCTTGCGAGAGGAGCGTACGCTCTTTGCAGAGCCATCTTCCTTGCTCGAGCCAGCTTTTGCTGGAGCATGATTTTCCGGATCCTCTTTGAGAGCGATCTTTAGCACTTCATCCATATGTTTTACAAACTTGAAAACAAGACGCCTTCGGATATGTTTCGGAATCTCGTCCAGATCCTTTGCATTCTGTTCCGGTGCGATTACTGTATAAATGCGGCTACGTAAAGCGGCAAGGGATTTTTCCCTCAGGCCGCCTATGGGCAGGACCCTGCCTCTCAGGGTGATTTCACCGGTCATAGCGACGTCCGACCTGACAGGAATACCTGTGAATGCACTGATCAAGGCAGTAGCCATGGTCACGCCCGCTGATGGACCATCTTTGGGAATTGCTCCAGCCGGGACGTGTACGTGTATGTCTTTGGAGAAATAGAATTTCTCCTTCATCCCGAACTTGGCGGCCCGAGAGCGAAAATACGACATAGCGGCCTGGCCCGATTCCTTCATGACATCGCCCAGTTGACCGGTCAGCAGTAGGTTGCCCCTGCCTTCCATGGGAGTTGCCTCGATATGGAGAACATCACCGCCGTAAGGGGTCCATGCGAGTCCGGTGGCAACGCCGATCTCGTCCTTTCTCTTTTCCTGATCCGGAAGGAATCTGGGGACTCCGAGGAACTTGTTCAAGTTCTTGGCAGTCAATCTCGGGACTTTCTTCTCACCTTCCGCTATCATCCGGGCTATTTTCCTGCAGAGTGTGGCGATTTCTCGTTCAAGGTTCCGCAGCCCGGCTTCACGGGTATACTGATTTATGATTCCAAGAATAGCCTCGTCTGTGATGTCAAAATATTCTTCACTTATCCCGTTTTCCCTGATCTGCCTGGGGATCAGATATTGCCTGGCTATTTTGAGCTTTTCTTCATCTATATAGCCCGACAGCTCGATAATCTCCATACGATCCTTTAGTGCAGGAATAATTGGGTCCGCCAGGTTCGCTGTAGTAATGAACATGACCTTCGACAAATCGAATGGGACATTGAGGTAATGATCACTGAAGGCATGGTTTTGCTCAGGATCCAACACTTCAAGCAACGCAGCGGAGGGATCGCCCCTGAAATCCGCTCCCACCTTGTCGATCTCATCCAGCATGAAGACGGGATTATTGGATCCCGCATTCTTCAGGCCCTGAATAATCCGACCTGGCAGGGCGCCGATGTATGTTCGCCTGTGCCCTCGGATTTCCGCTTCGTCGCGCACGCCACCCAAAGAGATACGCGTGAACTTCCGCCCCAATGCACGAGCTATGGATTTACCCAATGACGTCTTTCCGACCCCAGGTGGGCCAACGAAGCACAGGATTGGGCCCTTCATGTTTTTGTTGAGTTTCCGGACACCAAGGTATTCCAGGATGCGGTCCTTGACCTTTTCCAGATCGTAATGGTCCTCATCAAGGATCGTCTTGGCATTCTTGATGTCAAGCTTGTCTCTTGTGGATTTAGACCATGGCAGTTCCACCATCCAATCAAGATAAGTGCGGATTATGGAAGCCTCAGCCGCGTCGGGATGCATCTGGCTCAAGCGGCTAAGCTGTTTTTCTGCCTCTTTTTCCACTTCCTTCGGGAGTCTCGCCTTTGCGATCTTTTGGCGGAACTCATCTATTTCTTTTGTCTTATCGTCGATTTCGCCAAGCTCGGACTGTATGGCCTTGAGCTGTTCCCTGAGGAAATACTCCCTGTGGGTCTTCCCCATCTCCTCTTTGGCCTGAGTCTGAATCTTGGCTTGCATCGCCGAGAGTTCCAGCTCTTTGGACAACAACTCGTTGACCTTCTTGAGCCTTTCGATGGGATCTATCACTTCAAGAATGGCCTGAGACTCATCCACCCTTAACTTCAAATTAGAAGCTACGAGATCTGCCAATCTGCCGGGTTCTTCTATAGAGTCGAGAATGGCCACGGCGTCCGGGGATATAATGCCTCTGAGTTGAAGAATTTTTTCGGAGTTCTCTTTCACCGATCGCATCAGGGCTTCAATTTCGATAGTGACAGGAACTGCTGTGGGCTCGGGAATCTTTTCAATAGTAACCTTGAAGTATTCTGGAGAATCCACAAACTGCTTGATGAGTGCCTTCGCCAACCCCTGAACCAGGATCTTTACTCGGCCGTCAGGGAGTTTGAGCATTTTGACCACCATGGCAACAGTGCCCACCGAATATATGCCCTCTGGTGCCGGATCCTCTTCCGTGGAGAATTTCTGGGTAGCGAGAAAAATCAGCCGGTCCTTGGCCAACGCGGCTTCGACTGCCCTTATTGACCGTTCCCTGCCTACCATCAAAGGCAATATCATGTATGAATAGATCACCACATCCCTAACCGGAAGCAGCGGTAACTCATCGGGAATATCCGCAAGGTTTATGCTCTGAGCCCTGGTAGTCTCATCAGGACCGAAATCATCTTTCTTTTCGATCTCGTCTGCCATTAGATTTAACCTCTATCGCATCACAATGTGCCAGAATTGAAAAATTTTCAAGAAAACATCAAAAAGCGCGTCTATTTTTCGCGACTTTTGAGGCAGAAGCCTCCCCTAACCTACAGATATATGCCGTATACCCTTATGTCAAGCTCCGTTGGTCCTGTTTGGTGGCCCGAATCAGCCCGATATCGGGCAAATGTATTCCCAAGACCAACGATTCGGCGTAGCCCAACTTATTAAGACACGCCATTCGCCCGATCAAATCGCGGTGAGTGAATCCCCGGAATCTCGCAAAAGGAGAAACTCATCTCGGTCTTAACACTCGAATGAACCGCGATACACCCGTTTGTTTGGCAATCGTTCTAGAATTGGTCCAGATCTGAACCTGAATAATCCCACCTGGATCCTTTGATGAGCTTCGGCTCGGCGTCCGCCGGACCGCTACCCGATTTGAAGACTTCCTGAACTCCCTCAGGAGACGAAGTCGGAAGGCCGGTTCTTGGATCTATCTTGCGAATATCCACGCTTGTCGGTCGTTGAAATTCCTTGACAGGGGTGTCTCGAAGGGCCTCTCTCATAAAATAGCCCCAAATGGGCGCAGCAGCTTTGCCTCCTGTTTCCTGATCGCCTAGACTAACTTCGTCGTCAAAGCCCACCCAGACGCCGCAAGTGTAATCCGGTGAAAACCCCACGAACCATGCGTCCACGTTTTCATTTGTTGTTCCGGTCTTTCCTGCTATATCAGGTCTATGGACTATTTTCTTTAGGTTTGTCGCAGTCCCTTCTGTTATGACTCCCTGAAGTACGGAACTCATAATGTACGCCGTACCTTCGTCGATTCTGCGGCTGACCAGAGGAGCCCCCCTGTCTGGATTTGCGCCCTCAGGCAGACCGGAAAGTCTAGCTTCATGGGACACCTTTCTCAACGGAGGCAGTTCGGAGGGGTTAGGATCGCTCAGGAACACAGGAAGATCGTGCTCTTCAAGCACTCTGCCGTTGCGATCCACTATCTTTGTGACGTAGACACCCGGAACATTGAATCCGCGATTTGGGAAAACCGCAAATGCATTGAGTTGCTCCTCCAGGGACACCCCTGTAGACCCCAGGGCTAGGGTTAGATTGTCAACTAGGGGGGACGTATAACCGAGTTTTCGTGCGTATGCCTTGGCGTGCTCGATACCGATCTGCTGGAGAATCTTGATTGTCGGGATGTTCCTTGACTTGACCAGTGAATCCCTGAATGTGACAGGCCCTGAAAAACCTCCGCGGTAGTTCTTGGGTCTCCACACCTCGCCGGTTCCGGGTATGGCAAGAGCAAGGGGAGAATCCAGGATCATGTCTGCACACGTGAACCCCTTGTTGAGCGCTGCAGCGTAGATCACCGGCTTGAAGGACGATCCAGCCTGCCGACGAGCCTGGGTAGCTCGATTGTACTTCGACTCGGAACCGTACCCACCGAGGAGCACTCTCACGCATCCCGTCCTGTTCTCACGAAACATGAGAGCCGCTTGAGCAATAGGCTCCTGTTCCGGTTCCAGGGGGAAGTACGTGAGCATGTCTTCGGTGTACTCCTTGTAGTTTTTCAGCTCAGGATCGGTCTTGCCGTACTTCTTGAGATAGAGGTCCCGGCGCTTCTGATTCGGGTCGA
>JACRDE010000197.1 GCA_016212935.1 Desulfomonile tiedjei
ATAGCCAAACTCTGACACAAACTTGCTTTAAAATCGGTAAAGTTCGGGAGCCTTCTTACAAGAAGGTTTTCCCCCATTCTTCCTCGTTTGTATGCGAACAGCCATGAACTGTGATTGCGGGCAGGCTCATGAGAAGTTTTTTGTTCCTTGAGCCGGTTTCTTATTGCTTTTTGCGGGCGTTCCGCTTGAAAATCCTGGAAAGACATCTATTATAAGCATTAGCTGAACTACAGCGGCAGGTTCTGTTCGGGATTCAAAAGGAATTTTCATGCCTGTTCATCTTCTGGATTCATATAATCGATCTATCCAATATTTGCGGGTTTCTATAACGGATCTGTGCAATCTGAGATGCATTTACTGTCGTCCTCCTGAGGGATTACAGCTGATCTCGCACGACGAAATTCTGCGCTATGAGGAAATCCTGACCATCATCGAGATTTTCAGAGATCTCGGCGTCCGTAAAATAAGAATAACCGGCGGCGAACCTCTTGTGCGGCGCGGTGTCCTGGAGTTTCTCTCTCAGTTGGTAGCGATGGACGGAATCGAGGACGTGGGATTGACCACGAACGGCGTGCTGCTAGCGCCCATGGCGCGAGACCTGAAGGCCGCGGGGCTGAACCGAGTGAACGTCAGCCTGGATTCGATGCGCCGCGAAACTTTCAAGGACGTTACAGGGAGCGACAAGCTCGATCAAGTGCTGGAAGGAATAAAGGCTGCTCTAGCCGTGGGGTTCAACCCGGTAAAAGTCAACGTGGTTCTACTGGAAGGAGTCAACGAGCAGGACGTGGCGGAATTCGCCCGCCTTACCATCAATCAGCCGTTGTACGTGAGGTTCATCGAACGTATGCCTTTCGGCTCCGATCCTGCGCCCCGCTCACCCGAATCTTTCAGCGCTCACAGGGTCTTGGAGATTATAAAGAACGAAGTAGGGCAGCTCAAATCAGTGGATCGCGAGCCTCTGGACGGACCTGCAACCATGTTCAGCCTTGAGGGCGCAACAGGTCGGATCGGGATCATTGATCCGGTAACCGGGCATTTCTGCGGCACATGTAATCGCATGAGACTCACGGCTCGCGGCACGTTGAGGCCATGCTTGCTGGGCCCACAGGAGATAGACGTCAAATCCGTTTTGCGGCGGGGTGCGTCACGCAAGGAACTCGAACAACTGGTAATAAGCGCGGTTCTCTCGAAGCCGATCGGCCACTCTGCCAGACCGGATCGATTGTCCGAGGGCATGAATGTGATCGGCGGTTGAGCTTATGCCAACTCCCATGGCGGAAAGAGCGACCACGAGCCATGAGAACGGTGCAGTAGGGCAGGCATCCTGCCGGTCCCAGTCAAGTCGCTTTCACAGGAATTCCCGTCAAATACGGTTCCGCTCTCTTTCTCTACTAACGGACTCCAGGATAATTAATGCCTGAATCCGGAAATCCTGTCCTGACCTTCGTAGTGGTGAACAGAAACACCGCCGATCTTCTGATCCGCTGCCTGGACTTCATATTCTCCTCGGAACTTACGGAAACGCTTCAGGTAATACTAGTGGATAACGGGTCCACTGATGACTCCGTATCCCGCGTAAAGGGCGCTTATCCGGGAGTAGAAATCATCGAAGCCGGACGGAACCTGGGGTTCGCCGCGGCCAATAACCGGGCGTTTGAGAAAGCCACAGGCCGCTATCTGATTCTTGTAAACACTGACGCCCTTCTGGAGCGGCACTGCGCGGCCAAGCTGCTGGCCCTTATGGAATCGAATCCTAGAGTTGGTATGGCAGGTCCTCAACTGCTGAACCAGGACGGCAGTCTCCAGACTTCTTACGAAGCGGTGCCTACACTAGCCACTGAAACCTTGAATCGCAGCCTGTTGAAACGGCTTTTCCCAAAGCGTTTTCCAGGGAAAGCCACGCGGCTTTCGGGTCCGGAACCAGTGGAAGCCCTGATCGGCGCTGTAATGATAATTCGGCGGAAAGCTCTGGAGGAACTCGGAGGATTCGACGAAGGCTACTTCTTTTTCCTGGAAGAGACCGATCTTGCAGTACGCATGAGAAAGGCCGGGTGGGGCGTAATGCATGAGCCGGCAGCCGTGGCCACACATCTCCAGGGAGCAACTGCGAAGACATATCAGGCAGGGGCAAGGATTGAATTCTACAGATCACGGTATTTGTTCTTCGAAAAGCACTACGGAATCGCCGCAATGCGTTTCCTGAGAGCCGTGATCGTGGCGAATCTGACTCTGAATGCAGTGGCACTGGGCTTGGCGAATTTGTTTACACTGGGAAAATCACGCGGAATCGCTGGTAATTTTCGTGTCCGTACCCAACTTTGGAAATGGCATTTAGAGGGATGTCCGGCAGGACCCGGGTTGCCTAGAGAATAAAGGCTGTCAAGAATTGGGGCAGGAGATTCCAGAGACCGAATGGGTCAACAATTTGTAATTTCGTATTGTTCCTGGACCATGTTGGGGTCGGGGTTGAGCACTATCTTGGTGTTGTGTTTCCTCTGGATTTCTTCAAGTTGGTTGTTTTCCTGCTCGAAGAGGAGCTTCAAGACCTCGGGATTCGCTGTCACCCGGAGGCATTCGGAGTACTCGTCAGCGAGTTCCCGGGCGATTCCCCTCAGAATTTCGTAGCAGACAGTCATCTGAGATTTGAGGAATCCCTTGCCTTCGCAATACGGGCATTGCTCGCATAATGTACGGGTGAGGCTTTCTCGCGTTCTCTTGCGAGTCATCTGCACAAGGCCCAGCTCGGATATCTTGAGTATATTCGTCTTTTGCTTGTCCTTCCTCAAGGCTTCCTGCAAAGCGTTGAACACCTTGTCCCGGTCGGTGGGACGATCCATGTCGATGAAATCCACTATGATTATGCCGCCAATGTTCCTTAGTCTGAGCTGATACGCAATCTCGCGGGCTGCTTCGAGATTGGTCTTGAGAATGGTCTCCTGCAAGTTTCGCTTGCCGACGAATCTGCCGGTATTCACGTCTATGGCCACGAGGGCTTCGGTAAAATCTATGTTAATGTAACCGCCGGACTTCAACCACACCTTTCTGCCGAGCGCCTTGTTCAGCTCCATTTCAATACCGAAATAGTCGAATATGGGCTCGTCACCCTCGTAGAGTTCCACATGGGGCTTCAGGGCAGGCATGAAAGTGTCGATGAACTCGAGAATTTTGTAGTAGTGCTCCCGGCTGTCCAACACAAGGCGGGATACGTTCTCTGTGAAAAGGTCGCGCACCCCGCGTAGACACAGGTCCATGTCTTCGTAAATCAAATAGGGTGCTGGTACCCTCTTTTCCTTCTCCAGTATGCGCTCCCAGGAGCCCTGAAGAAAAACCAGGTCTGCTTGAAGTTTCTCCTGGCTCTCGTGCTCGCTCACCGTCCTGACGATAATGCCGCATGAATTCGGCTTTATCTGAGAAATGACGTCTTTCAGTCTCTGTCTTTCTATCTCGTTTTCTATCCTGCGAGAGATACCGACATGATCCACCGTGGGCATGAAAACAAGATGTCGGCCGGGGATAGAAATATGCGAAGTAATCCGTGCGCCTTTGCTCCCGAGAGGTTCCTTCGAGATCTGAACCAGTATGTCCTCGCCTTCCTGGATAAGATCCTCGATCGGTGTGTATGAGGGTATTTGATCGGAGATTCCCTCAGGTATGGAGTCTTCACCTTCCTCGTGCTCTTCGTGTTCTTCTCCATTCACCATAAAATCGAGATCGTGAACGTGGTGGTGGATGTCACCCACGTACAGAAAAGCAGCCCTGGGAAGTCCAATGTCTACAAATGCAGCCTGCATTCCTGGAAGAACTTTTATTACCCGACCCTTGTAAATATTGCCTACGATTCCGCGTTCGCCTTTTCGCTCCAGATGGAGCTCCGCTACCTGGCCGTTTTCGACCAGCGCTAACCGGCTTTCCCGTTTCGTGATGTTCATCACGATTTCATTTGCCATCATGAAAGCCCCTAGCTTCAAGTGCAAGACTCGCACATTCCCGCGGACGTCTTGAGAATCTTCAAATCCTTCAGCGACTCTTTTTCCAAACCCAGCACAGCCCTCACAGCATCGAGAGGATGCACCGATCCCGAGGCGTCGACCTTCATGTTCATGGTGAGGATGCGATTAGAAAGCCTCAGATCCATCACCCATTGCTTGAGATCTCTGCTCTTGAGTTTACCCTTGTGCCGCTTCACAAGTTGAAACTCCTCAGCAGCCCGGAAGTCTTGCACTTTCTGTTCCACTTCCTCAGGCTCCAGCGAGTTCAACAATTCAATTCTGTAGGAAAACTGCTGAATTCTAGCAGAAAGGTGAGGATCATTCAACAATATTTCCTGCAAATTCAAAGGCTTTATTCCATCCGGCATCTTTTTCAGGAGGCGTACCTCGATTTCTTGCGCGCCAAGGTCTGAATTAATCAAATCAAAGTCCAAGAATTCCGCGAGACTTTCCACTCCCAACGCGAGTGGCGGAGAAAAACGAAGTCTTGGATGAGGGTGAAAGCCTTTGGAATAGTCCAGTCTTATGCGAGCCCTCCTGAAACATCGCGCGAACAGACGGATAAGGTCTTGGTGACCCAGGAATCGCATTTGACCGAGTTTGGCATACTGAAGACGAAAGCGACGGATGTTTTCGGCTTTGTCCTCGACTAAACCCGGAGCTGCCTGAGGCTCACGACTTTCAACTGACTCAGTCGAAAGCCTGGGGAGAATATCGTCAAAATTGCAGACCCCGCAGCCTGCGCATTCACCGAAACGGCAATCAGGCGTTGCTTGTTCGGATTTCGCTCTGTTCCATTCTTCAATGAGGTATTCAGGGCTGATCCCCGTGTCTACCATGCCCCACGGCAGATCCCCGCCCACTTCTCTCGGCTCCAGATAGTGTTCCGGATCAATTCCCTCTTCCTTGAAAGCTTCCATCCAAAGATCGAACTTGAGTTGGTCGTCCCATCCGTCGAACCTTGCTCCCTTTTCGAAGGCCCTCTGGATCACAGCCGAGAGTCTCTCGTCTCCTCTGGCGATGACGCCTTCCAGAAACGAAACCCTTGGATCGTGAAATTTTACCTGTGCATTGCCCTTACGGAAGAAACGCTTTATGTGTTGCTGTTTTCGCAGGGTATCCTCACGGGAGATCTGTCCTGCCCATTGAAACGGCGTGTGACACTTGGGTACAAACGTCGAAACGGATGCGGTGATCTTACCTCCGCGAGCCCATTTTGACGCTTTTCTGATCAGCCCGATTATGCCGTCCAGGTCTTCGTCGGTCTCATAGGGAAGCCCTATCATGAAGTACAACTTCACCGACTGCCAACCTAGTTGAAACGCTGAAGCAACCGCCTTTTCCAGGTCTTCTTCAGTGTTTCCCTTGTTTATAACTCTGCGGAGGCGGTCGGTTCCAGCCTCAGGCGCAAGAGTAAAGCCTGTTTTCCTGACCTTGCGTATCTGCTCGGCCATCGACGGATCGAATGTGTCGGTCCTCAAAGATGGGAGCGACACAGCAATTCGCTCAGGACCTAATTCTTCAACCATCTTTTGAATCAACCAGCCTATGCGGCTATAATCCCCCGTGGACAGCGACAGGAGGGCTATTTCTTCCCACCCGGTGTTTCCAAGATTCTGCCGGGCAAATTCCATGATAGTCTCGGTCGTCCTTTCCCTGACGGGCCGATAGAGCATTCCAGCCTGGCAGAAGCGGCAGCCTCGGGTGCAGCCCCGAGCCACTTCCATTCCCACCCGGTCGTGCACGGTCTCACAAAAGGGCACGACGAGCTTGACGGGAAACTCGGCGGAGTCCAGGTCTTTTGTGATGCGCCTGGCAACAGTTTCTCCTGGGCGAGGAAGAGACGGAACATAAACCCCAGGAATGTTGTTCCATGATTGAAGAAGCTCGCGTCTTGAGCCGACGCGTTTCTTCCATTCAATGTACGTGTCCGCCAGCTCTAGAATAACCTCCTCGCCGTCTCCCATCACGAAAGCATCGAAAAACACCGCCATGGGAACCGGATTGAACGCTGCGGGTCCCCCGGCGATCACCAAAGGATCGTCTTCGCCTCTATCGGCGGACCGCAGAGGGATGCCCGCCAAATCCAGCATTTGCAAAACAGCGGTTGCACAAAGTTCGTACTGCAGCGAAAAACCAACAATGTCGACATCCGCAAGCGGAGTGCCTGTCTCAAGAGTCGAGAGCCTGCTACCGTCCCGACGCATCAGGCCTTCCATGTCAGGCCACGGAGCGAAGACTCGCTCAGCGTACAGCTTCAGTCTAGAATTCACTATGGAATAAAGAATCTTGAGTCCCATGTGGGACATTCCCACCTCATATACGTCCGGAAAACAAAGGGCCATGTGTAGGTCAAGCCCGTTGAGTTCTTTTATGACGGCGTTGACTTCGTTTCCAATGTAGCGAGCAGGTTTCTGAACCTGGATCAAAACCTCGTCCCGTGCTTCGGAAGAGCTTACTAGTCTTTCATGACAATCCATCTTCGAATTTTTCATAGGCAAAAGAGTCATCTCCCAATCAGCTAGGTTTACAATTCGATCGATGATAACATAGAAACCATGACAGGTAGACGTACCCTCGCCATGATCTTTGGAGCGATCACCACATTGGTCGTATTCGCCGGTGCCATGTGGCTGGCGTTATTCGGCGGACTTGTGGGAACGGACCATATAATCCTTTTCGTATCCATTGCTCTGGGTCCGATTGCAGCAGTGGCGGTAATAGCCGGTTATCTTGTGTGGTGGCTCGTCCTTTTTCTGCTGACCCTGGTGCTGCCCAGCTCTACAAACGGATCGGACGTCCGATAAAGCTTCCAAAGATCCTGCTATGTTATCATGTTTCATTTCGGAGGTTTATAGGATGAACGAATTTGCTGCCAATCCCCTCTTTCAAATAATGCATCCGAAGAGCATCGCCTTTTGGGGAGCGTCCAACAATCCACTGGGAATGGGGAGCGTTCAATTGAGTCAACTTCTGGCCATGGGATTCGAGGGCTCGGTCTTCCCGATGCATCCCAGAGAAGTCCAGGTGATGGGCCTCAAGGCGTACATGCATGCTAAAGATCTGCCGGTGGTGCCTGATCTGGCCATATTCGTGCTTCCCACAGCGGTTGTTCCGGATATTCTGGAAGAATGCGGACAGGCGGGCATCAAAAGAGCCATAATCGTTTCAGCCGGATTCGGCGAGATGGGGCCCGAAGGTCGGGCGCTTCAGGACCGTCTGGTGGAGACTGCTCGCAAATACGATATCGTATTCATTGGACCAAACTGTATCGGAGTGGTGAATCCGCATTTGAAGCTCAATACAACTTTTTTTCCATACGATGCATCCCCCGGCTTCATAGGTATCGCATCGCAGAGCGGCAGCTTCGTGACTCAGATGTTCGTGCATCTGGAAAAATTCGGAATCGGTTTCAGCCAGGGTTTCAGCGTGGGAAATGAAGCCCTCGTCGATATCGCAGATTGTCTCGAATATCTGGGGAAATGCCCGGACACCAAAGTCATAGCCCTTTATATCGAAGCAATAAGGCGAGGTCGAGACTTTTTCCGCGTAGCGAAAGAAGTGTCAAAGATCAAACCAATCGTGGCCTTCTATGTCGGGGGATCGGAATCCGGCAAAAGGGCGGCTCATTCTCATACCGGTGCGATGGCGGGACCGGATCTCCTCTACGACGGGATTTTCAAGCAGGCTGGAATTATCCGAGCCGCATCCATAGAGGAACTGTTTGACCTGTGCATGGTATTAGGGAGTCAACCTCTTCCTGAAGGCGATAGAATAGCCATCTTGACTCATTCCGGGGGGCCTGGAGCTGCGGCTGCTGATACAGCGGAGCGGAGCGGGTTGAAACTTGCCCATTTTTCTGCCGAAACTGTGAATTCCCTTATGGATCTGGTGCCGCACACGGCCAGCGTGAGCAATCCGGTTGACCTGACCTTTAATCGGAATCCGAGTGATTACACCAAAGCTATGCCTCAGATTCTATTGAAGGACGAGCAAGTGGACAGCCTGTTCATGTATCTCTTGATACCCTTGCGGAGAGTGATGCAAGCAATCGCCGCCACGGGCGCGGATCCGGAAAACGCAGCACTATTGGCTGATGTTTACCTCGACGGACAGACTGCCAGTGTCGCAGAGCTGTCTGCCAATTCGGGGAAACCAGTTGTCGGTGCTTCCTTTTGCACGCGGGGAGAGCCGTTCATCAGAAAGCTGCAGGACTCCGGCGTACCGGTGCTCACCAGCCCGGAACGTGCGATAAAGGCCTTGGCAGCGCTCACTAATTACGCACGTGCGAAAAGAGCTATGCTTGAGCAGGATGACGCTGCCCTCCAATAATTAGTAACCTGCGCCCCCCGTCCAGACCAGAGAATGGCGGAGACAGGTTCAGCCGGACCATGTCATTGCGGGCTTAGCGGTGCAATCTCTGTTGGAAAGCATGGAAGATGTCTGTCGTTAACATCCTTTCTGCCGTGGCGAAGATTGCTTATAGCAATTGCCAAAATTCTTGTCCCATTTACGCGCTTGGTGCCGTCACCCCGGACTTGATCCGGGGTCCAGACTCTGGATTCCTGCCTTCGCAGGAATGACGAGTAAACGGACACTATTTTGGGCAACTGCTATTCCTCGTTCCCAGGCTCTGCCTCCACTATTATGGCCAAATAATGCTATTTCCGGGCAGAGCCCGGAAGGTATGGGTTCCCAGGCGGAGCCTGGGAACCAGCACTTTCACGACTTTAGTGGCACGCTTCTTTGGGTGTAGATGATTTTGAGACAGTTTCAGATGCCGATCCTACCGATCGTATCGCATTCCGGAGGGTTCGATGGGCAACCAGCGGAGATATGCGAGCGAACTTATGGATCAGGGCACTTAGACTAATTTCGCTCGTCCTGATGACAGTGCGATTCGAACGTTTTCTCCACCCTTGATCGAATGATTACTAAACAGCGACAAAAAAGATTGACAACTTTGAAGCGCGCGGAAATAATATACTGACTAGTCAATACTATCCAGGCGAATCATGACAGCCAAAGGCCAAACCACAAGAGCAAGAATAATAGATGCCGCACGAAGATTGTTCAGACTCCAGGGCTACGGGAAAACAAGCATTGACGATATTTGTACTGAATCCGGCGTAAAGCGTGGAAATTTGTACTTCTACTTCAAGTCCAAAGAAGAAATTGCCAACTCAGCCATTGACGACGCGCTTGCAAAGCAAATGCCCTTCTTCGAACATATGATGACTGACGAAACTGATCCCCTTAGAAGAATCGAACTTCTTATAGACGGAATAGTAGGGTACCACGCGGCCCGTGGCTGCAGTGCCTGTTGACTTTTCGGTAACATCGCCCAGGAGCTGGGCGACAGCAATCGAGCTCTGGCGAAATCCGCAAGCCGCTTTTTCGACCTATGGGGCGAGCTGCTCACCAAACACTTCGATGAGGCTAAACGCGTGGGCAAGCTTGGGCCTGATGCTGACAGCGAAGGACTGAGCCGATTGGTTATGAGCTGTATCGAAGGCGCTCTGCTGCTCTGCAAAGCAA
>JACRDE010000192.1 GCA_016212935.1 Desulfomonile tiedjei
CCTCTTGAGAGGCGATCCCGCAGCCGCTCTTCAGGGAGTCTTGTGATGCGGGAAATCTTGTGTAGATCGCTCTGGGATATATCCTGGGTCGCGGGTGTAGGAATTATTTTGATCGCTATTTTTTCCACTATCTTTTTTCACCAACGACCGCAAGTCAGTCGTGAATGAACCATTGCTCATTCCTTGTCGGCCATGTCTACTCTCGGCACACCTGGGCGCCGTTTATTCATTCACTGCCGGACCCATCTTACCAGTGATAGGGTCAATCTGTCGTCCCTCGGGTTAATTTTCTCTATTCGTGCCACCAGTCTTTCCCCAGGAGTCAGCGATGTCCCTCCAGAAACGTGCAAGACCGCGTTGAGAGACAATTGCGTGATTTGCACCAGGAAGAATTTTGGAAAACGATTCAGCACGACGACCTCGAACTCGTCAGATTTCCGTTGTTCCAGGTATTTCAGCAGAAAATACTTCTGGCGTTCCCGCTCCATCACTACGGCTCGTTCAAGCCGATATTGTATTGCGTCGAGAATTCTCTCAAGCTCTTCCTTGCCGAGCGGCTGCCTTTTGCCGAGAGCCGCCTTCAGCTGTCTTTGAACAATTAGATCAGTGTATCGCCTCAGCGGTGAAGACGCAGTGGTGTACATTTCCAGGCCCAATGTGGAATGCGGGGCCGGCTCCGTGCTCAGGTCCCCCCTGGAAAGCACTTTCTTGCACCTGTACGACTGCACGGGATCGTGTTCTTCTCCTAGCTCGATCTTCTCAAGCGGCGGGGGCTGGCTTCTGAATATTCCCGGAACATTGTGTTCATACAGATACCGAGCGAACAGATTGTTGGCCAAAATCATCATTTCAGATACGAGTATCTGAGCGGGCGTTTCTCTGTCACGGGTAGACACTTCGATGTTCCCATTTTCGTCGACTCTGACAGATACTTCCGGGTCTTTGAAAATTATGGCCCCGGAGTCGACTCTCCGCCTTCTCACTGCCGACGCGACAGCGAACATCGCTGCTTCTGGAGAGCCAGGGTCGGCTATTCTCTCATCAGCTTCCTCGTACGTGAGACGGCGGTCTACCTTGATGATCGAGTTTGTCAGCCTGTAATCGAGTAACTCGAGGTCAGGGCCGAATCTCACCATGACGCTCAAAGCCGGCCGTTCGGCGCCTACTTCGAGGCTAGCCGCCTGCTCGGAGAGGATTCGAGGCATCATAGGTATCGTCTTTTCGGGCAGGTATATGGAAATTGTCCGCTCCCTGACTTCGTGGTCAAGCAGAGAGTTGTGATCCACAAAATGAGTCACGTCCGTGATGTGAATGCCGACGATCAGATCTGGACCATCACTGGACACACTGAGGGCATCGTCCACGTCCCTCGTCGACAAGGCGTCTATGGTAATCGGCTTCTCGTCAAGCAAGTCCTCCGCATCGATCGGCAGTGGCCTTTGGGCGGCTTCCTGCGCGGCAGCTTCCGTTTCCGTTGAGAAACCAAATTGGATCCCCTCCGCGCGGAGAGTTATGTTTTCATCCTCGGACCAGTGGCCGAGTTTCACGAGCACCCGGAACGGGTCCCAATTTCCTGTCAGGCCGGCCTGACTGAATATCTCCTTCACCGGTTTTATGAGCACCCAGTCAGGTCCATGTAGGGCAGCCTCCTCTAGCATGCTGATGAGCTTATCCGGCGTTTTTCTGGAGTTCTGATTGTCGAATGACTTCAACCGCAACAGGAACTCAGCGGACTCTGCAATAAACCGCGCACGGTCCTGTTCTTTTTCGCGTTGAATGAGAGCCTGCTCAACCTGATTCTGTGTAGGTACCTCAATAGTGTCAGGACGGATTTTAAAATAGAGCCTGTCCTCGAAGATTGCTCTCAAAAGGGATGCGGTGCTGTCTGAGTCGTTCTCGTTGCCGAAAAAGAGTTCGCTCAGGTCGTCAATATCTATCTCCCTGGTCTCTTGGCCGACCACTTCCCACAATTCCCTTAGATCGATCCTAGTCTTGAGGTTCTCCCTCTTTGCAGAAATCTCCTTGAGACGATTTACTTGTTCATCTCGGCTGCCCGTTAATGGGAAGCCGGGCTCTTTGCCCGAGATCAGCGTCCTTGTGGGAGAGATTCTCGCTTCTTTCCCTTGATCGTTCAGAACTCGGAGCTTTCGATCATCAACCTCTATGATTAATCCACAGGAGATCCTGCGGTTGTCGTAATAGTCAACTATATTGTTCTTTTGAAAACTCATGGATTATCGTGTGCGCCTGTCCTTTACGTCGGTTAAAGAGGAAAACATCGTACTACGGAAACTGAGTGGTGAAAAAGATCGTTTCGGCAGTCTCTCAAACCCTTTGGGTTCCTTTCGCTGTGCAGTCCCAGGATTCCTTTTTCGCGTTTAGGCGTAATTCGAATTGATTTTCCTTCCCATTTAATTTAACAAGATTGAAGGGCTTGAGGCTACTGATTTTTTTGACAACTCGGTCGACCGAGGCGTCAAAGCATGGTTAGGCGCTCTCGCTGGTAACTATTTCTTATATCGTAGACATCAACCCACTGGAGGTGTCGCACCCGGCGATTGCGGAACAGTCATTCCTTAGCATATGACTAAAGAGACTCGGGAGAGCACACGAGGTTTCGATTTACACGGACGGTGGTTATGGTGAAAACCCGCATAGCGGAGATCTTCAACGAGAGTTCGAGAATTAAGCAAGCTTTTCTGAAAGAAAATCTGGATCTCATGGAGCAGGTTGCTCGCGCCCTGGCGCGTGTTCTGGCACACGGGAAAAAGATCCTTTTGTTCGGAAACGGGGGGTCCGCTGCTGACGCTCAGCACATTGCAGCAGAGTTCGTAAACAGATACATGCTCGACAGGCCGCCTCTTCCTGCTTTGGCTCTTACCACCGACTCATCGATCATTACCGCTATTTCCAATGATTTTGGCTACGAAGAGATATTCGAGAAGCAACTGAAAGCCCTGGGCAACGAAGGTGATGCGGCGGTGGGGATCAGCACTTCAGGCAAATCGGTCAATGTCGTTAGAGGTATTGCTGCAGCAAGGGAAAACCGCCTGCTGACAGTCGGGATAGGCGGCCCGCAAGACAGTCCTATGAAGCAGCACTGCGACTACTACCTGAGCGTGCAAGGGCCTACGCCACGTGTCCAGGAAGTGCATCAACTGATTTGCCACACCCTTGTGGAGATAATCGACCAGTTGCTGTTCGGATCTGGTAGCGACGCTGCTTCCTTCGTGAAAAGGTCTTAGACAGTTGACTCACGGTATAACCGCGGCCCGGCTAGGGCTTCAGCTTGAAAAAACTGGACGGCCAATGAGTGAAAAAACCGGCACGCGAATGCCAGCTACAATGGCGGAAATCCAACTACCCTTCAGGTTCATTGTAGTGCACGGATCGGATCCTAGTCGCAGATCTGCTGAACAAAAGGCTGTGACGAAGTCCATAAACCTGCAGGGACTGATCTTTGAAACCCCGGCCATGGCGGTGGATGACTACCACCTCTCCTTCACGGAATCCACGTACGGCCGGAATGCTCTGGAGATTTCCCTTGATTTGGGCAAGAAATACGGGACAATTGAATTGGTGGCCCAAGTGGATTGGTACGAAAGGCGTTCCACCGCGCTCGGCCACTGTTTTTCCGTGGGGGTCTCTTTCATAGACTTACCGTCGGACATCATGGGAATCCTCAGGGATTATCTTCAGGTACAACGCTCGCTAGGCCAATGAGGGCGAGGGTAGGGATGGAGAAATAAAGTGGAAGAAAACTATTACGGCTTCAACCTAGGCCAAGTGGTCATCGGGACGCTCAAGCTCCTCAAGAATAAGGGCGTCCTGGAGGAACAAGAGGTCTTGGATCTTCTCTGGGATGCCAAAGAACCGCTTTTCCCGTGGAACAAACAGGACATCAAAGAGTTGATCAAATTGTGAATCGGCCATTTTCAGATGCAACAGTCCATTTTGCAGGCGAACACGTCGAGACCATTTTTTCAGGATTATAGTTCGAGTTCCCTGCGAAGATGTCCAAACATAATAATCGGGTTTTTCCCCCGCGATATTCTTGTGACAGGATGTCAGGTCATGAATAATTTGAAAGAAGAGCTGCTTTTGTCGGTGGATCATCTTACCTGGAATCCGACGGAAGAAGGAATTCTGGACCGCACCACCTCAAGTATCGAACCCCAAGAGGATACTATCGGTCAGGATAGGGCCGTAAAGGCTATCAGGCGCGGACTCGCGATGAAGAACCACAGCTACAACATCTATGTGGCTGGATACAATGGAACCGGCCGCACTGCCACCGTCAAGAAACTCTTGGACGAATTCAATGTTAGCGGTCCTATTCCGGACGACCTCTGCTACGTGAACAATTTCAAGAACGCCGATCAACCAAGATTGATAGCTCTGAAAGCTGGCAAAGGCCGTGAATTCAAACAGAGAATGAACGACCTTGTAAACATGCTCAAGAAGAAGATCCCTGCGATCTTCGAGAGCGAAGAATTTCAAGCCGCCAGAAATGAAATTGTGAACCGCCATATGGGTGCGCAAAAGGCTCTCTTCAAGAATTTCGAGAACAAGGTCAGTTCCGAGAGCTTTATGATGGTTCAGGTTCAGGTGGGGCCTTTTACGAGGCCGGATCTTGCGCCTGTGGTGGTCGGTAACCCCATGAAAATAGAGCAGCTCGAACAGCTCGTGGAAGAAGGCAAATTTTCCCCGGATGAGCTTGCCAAGATAAAAACGAAATACAAAGAACTCACCGGGGAAATGGAGAAGATCTTCAAAGCTGCTCGAGACATCGAAAAAACGATACAAGAAGACCTGGAGAAGCTTGCAAAAGATTGGATTCATCCTCTGCTCAAGGACATGCTGAACCCCATCCGGGATGAATTCGACACGGAAGCAGTAAGAGCGTACCTTGAAGAAATAGAAACCGACACTGTGAGCAATCTTGACAGGTTCCGACCGAAGCTCGTGGCCCCTCAGGCTCCCGGTGGAGAGCCGGCAGGGCCGCCTATGCTGGTGCCGCCGGACCCTACTCAGTTCAGAGATTATGATGTCAATCTGCTAGTGGACAATTCCGAGACCACAAAACCTCCTGTCGTCATTGAGACCACTCCTATGTTCAGGAATCTTTTCGGCACCGTAGAGCGCACAATGGATAGGCACGGGCTATGGTTCTCGGACTACCTTCAGATAAAGGCCGGCAGCTTTTTGCAAGCCAATGGCGGGTACCTCATACTCAATGCCAGAGACGCGCTGCTGGAAGCCGGGGTCTGGCCTACGCTCAAGAGAAGTCTGCGTACCCGAGTAATGGAAATTCAAACCGATCCTTACAGCTTCTTTTTTACTTCGGCGTTGAAACCCGAAAAGATTCCGATAAGCCTGAAAGTTATCATGATAGGTGAGCCGGAAATCTACGATTTGCTCCACTGGTATGAGGAGGACTTTCGAAAAGTGTTCAAAATCAAGGCTGATTTTGACACCTCTATGCCCAATACATCGTCGAATCTGCAAAAGGTTGTCGGTTTTATTTCGCGCATCTGTGAACAGGAATCACTTCTTCCCTGTGATCCTTCCGGACTCCTGGCAGTCGCGAAGCTTGCCATCCGATGGGGAGGCAGGAAAAAGAAACTGACCGCTCAATTCGAGCGCGTATCTGACCTTCTGCGCGAAGCGGATTTCAATGCGAGGGAATCCAGCTCGGAGTACATCAACGGAGAACACGTGGAAAAGGCCAATAGAGACCGCATCGAACGCCTCAACATGATCGAGGACAAGATCCACGAGTATATAGAAGACGGCATACTCATGATAGATACGGACGGCGCTCAAATCGGTCAGATCAACGGCCTGAGTGTTTACAGTTTTCCCGAGTTCTCATTTGGTCGTCCGTCAAGGATCACGGTGAAAACCAGCATGGGCAAGTCCGGAATAATCAATATCGAGCGTGAGGCGGAGCTCTCAGGCAACAGCTACAACAAGGGTGTCCTCATACTGGCGGGATTTCTGAGATGGCGATTCGCCCAGGACAAGCCGCTGAATTTGACAGCGAGTATCACTTTCGAGCAATCCTATTCGGGAGTGGACGGTGATTCTGCGTCGTCCACGGAACTCTACGCTCTGATGAGCGCTCTCTCCGGTGCTCCCATAGATCAGGGCATCGCTGTGACCGGTAGTGTGAACCAGCATGGAGAAATCCAGCCCATAGGTGGAGTCAACTACAAGATTGAGGGCTTTTTCAAAGTTTGCAAGACCATGGGATTGACCGGCAAGCAGGGAGTGATAGTTCCGAGGCGCAATGTCGGCGACATAATGCTCGATTCAGAAGTGCTCGAAGAGGTAGCAAAGAACAATTTCCACATTTGGGCAGTTGACCATGTAGATCAGGGAATTGAAATACTCACCGGCGTTCCGGCGGGCAAAGCCGATGAGGAAGGCCTATTTCCCGAAGGGACAATTAATTACTTAGTGAACAAGCGACTGGAAGAATTGTCTGAAGGTCTTAAGGAATTTGAATCGTCTGGTGAGGAAGAGACCAAGGATTCGGAAAAAGAGGAATCCGCAGACCCGGCGCTTGAGAAAGATGAGTCGGTCCCGAAGGGCTGAAGAAGAATTTAAGGAAAGGGTTCGCAAGGATCCTTTCCCAAAGCTGCTGACCGATCACCCGAGAGTCCTTGGATTGGCGGGGGGTTGATCAGAAGTAGATTGTTCTTCTTTTTTGTGTTTGAGCAACTCGTCAAATTTCCTCTCCAGATCCACTGATTTTTCCGGGCTGGTTTCCTGGGAGTGCGGCTGGCTTTCCGTTCCAGTGTGGACGGTTTCGAGAAGAGTTTCGGTTTTTTCTCCAGGGTCATCTTTACGCGCGAGTTCTTCTTTCAGGTTGAGGAGTTCTCCTCGGATTCTAACCAGTAGCTTGCTCAGGAACATTTCTTCAAACCTCCGAGTCAATTGAATACAGAGTCAGGGGAACTCAGTTCCGGGTATGGGCAAGTGCGCGGAGTCTGCTACCGACGAAAGGCTTGAGTCCGCGTATTCGCATCCAATTATGAAGGAACTCCGGATCTGCCAACAACTGGTGAAACATTTTTCCGTTACTTGCATCCAATTGGATGGGCATTACTCGGTAAATCAATCCGGGAGGATTACATATGAACTATCCCATCGAAACGGACGGTCTTAGGATATATCTTTCTCAAATAGAACGCTATCCTGTTCTGGATCGGCAAAAAGAGTATATTCTAGCGCTTGAATACCGTGACGGAAGAAGTGAAGAAGCCGCCAA
>JACRDE010000011.1 GCA_016212935.1 Desulfomonile tiedjei
GACAGCCTTACCGGAGTGAAGCTCAAGCACAGGAAAGCCCTTTATCTTGCGCTCCCGGCCCAAAGGAATGCTTGGCACAACTTTCCGTGCCACTGGTGCGAAAAAAAACTTCTTTAAATGCACTGTAGAGAATACAGCAACACAAGGGTTCTTCCAATATCATGAAATTTCTTATTCCTATCCTGCTGACCACGTTCAATAGGCGATCATGCTGTCCTTGAACGATTTCTTTCCAGCCTTCCAGTCCCCGAGGTGGTCTTGCGAGATTTTCGGGAGTTCCTTCGGTGGAGTTCGTATTTCTTCATTTTTGCCCTCAGCGTCGGCCGTGACATCCCCAATTGATCACATGTCTTGCCTAAATGCCATTCGTTTGTATCTAAAACTCGGAGTATATGGCCCCGCTCGACTTCCTCCATACTTGTTGCGATTTCAACAGTTGTGGCGAAAGTAGGCGAGTCTCCAAGGCAAGCCTCGACATGCTCTCTCCTTAATACTGCAGAAGGTGTGAGTACAGCGCAACGAATCATTAGATTCTCCAGCTGTCGAATATTACCCGGCCAGTCATAGTCCATCAACAGCTCAAGTCCTTTAGGAGAAAGACGCTTTGGTTCCGAAGCGTTCCGATATCCAGCCTTCTGGAGAAAGAAGCTTGCAAGAACCGGAATATCAGACCTCCTGTTGCGTAGTGGCGGAACATCGATAGTCACAACTTTCAACCTGTAGTAGAGATCCTCTCGAAACTTGCCCTCCTGAACGAGTTTCGTGAGATTTCGATTGGTGGCGGCTATTATTCTTGCATCAGAATAAATCCGGCGATTCCCACCGACTCTCACAAACTCTCCGGATTGTAGAAAGCGCAAGAGCTTGCTCTGCATCATCAGTGGGAGTTCCCCTATTTCGTCGAACAATATAGTTCCCTCTCCGGTCAACTCCAGTCGCCCTTTTCGCGTGTCGGTAGCTCCGGTAAAGGCTCCTTTCTCGTAACCGAACAGCTCGCTCTGCACGAGAGAATCCACGAGGGTCGAGCAGTCCATTACGGTGAAAGGTCTGTCCCTCCAGGGGCTATTGTCGTGAATGCTCCTGGCGATCAATTCTTTCCCTGTGCCGCTTTCTCCCTGAATGAGTACGGTCACGCGAGATTCAGAGATCAGGGCAATTGTCTTGAACACCTCTTTCATCTTGCGGCTTCGCGCTATTATCTGTGGCCGGTGTGCGGAAGGTTCAAATGCCTGGTCCAAAGATTCAATTTCATGGTGCGGGTCTGCGGAGGCGTTCAGCTCCAGCCGGTGGATCACCGAATCCATTTCAGCAATGTCGATCGGTTTGTGCAGATAATCGAACGCTCCGAGCTTAATAGCCTGAATCGTGCTCTCCATATTTTGGAAGGCCGTAATCACTATTACCCGCAGGTCGGGGAATCTTCCGCGTAGCTTTTCCAAGACCTCTAGGCCGTCCATGCCCGGGAGTCTAATGTCCAGAATTACCAGGAAGGGGCGGACCTCGTCTACCAGCCGGATCCCATCGGGGCCATTGGTAGCAGTATACACATCCCAGTTCCTGATCTTAAAGAACATCTCCATGGATTCCAAAATGGAGTTTTGATCGTCTATGATGCATACCTTCGATCTCATACCAGAACTCATTTCTGCGGTAGAACGAGCGTGAAGGAAACGCCTTTCGGTATCCGCTCCGTGACCACCACTCGACCCCCGTGAGCTTCCACGATTTTTTTGACGTTTCCCAACCCTAAGCCGATGCCTCCTGCCTTTTGACTGAAGAAGGGATCAAAGAGATACCGCCGCTTCTCTTTGGGAATGCCGGGTCCATCGTCGGCAACGCGTACGTGGACCCAAGGCTGCCCTTTCTCCCATGAAGCCCTGGAGCTGACGAATAAACGACCTCCCTTCGGAAGTGCATCAAGGGCGTTAAGCAGCAAGTTAACCAAGGCTTGCTCCATTCTCTCTGGGTCCAACCAGACTTCAGTCATCTTCGCACTGAGTCGGCAGAAGACTTTAACTCCCTGATAGGCCATTCTTTGCTCCACAATTCCGAGACATCCTTCGATGAGTTCTCTCAGATTAATCAACCGCGATTTCAAACGAAACGGGACGGTAAGGTTCATCATTTCTGTGATGCTCCTCTTGATCTGATCTATCTCATAAAGAGTGGATGATAGGAGCTTTCGGCGGGCCTCCTCCGGCAACAGCCCCTCAGAAAACATCTGGATATTCATTTTGATCGCCGTCAAAGGGTTGTTGATCTCATGAGCCAACGATGCAGCAAACCTGGCCAGCGCGTTAAGCTTCTCCGCCTCGCGGGTTTTCCTTTCAAGCTCCACTCGTTCACTGATGTCCCGGCAAATGCCGATAGTCGCCAATTGCCCCGCGTACGAAGAGAGCTTTGCCATAATTTCGGTCGGTAGCGGTCCACCGTCCCGATGCAATCGTAGGTATTCAAGACGTGACGCCGAGGTAGTACCGCCGCGGTTGCCAGTATAAGCTGTCTCGACTGCTTCACTCGATTTAGGGGCCACAAAATCGAGGTAATGCCGCCCCAAAGTATCTTCAAGGTCATATCCGTGCATCCGAGCAAATGCTTTGTTCGCATAGACTATCTTCCCTTCGACTAGCACAAAGTACCCGTCGTTAATATCCTCTACGAGTATCTTGTATTTCCGCTCAGATTCCGCAAGCTTTCGCGTCCTGTCTGCCACCTCTTGTTCCAGAAAACTGGCTTGGTTACGGAGAAACTCTTCGTGTAGATCCTGAAAATACGTGCTGAAACCGGTTACAGTTGATACCATGATCTGGTGAAGTCGAAGCAGAGTCTGTGTTAGAAAGGCACGTTCGATATGAGTTGTCAGCAGAGGGATCACCGTTGCTCGATACTGTTCGAAAGCCCGTTGAACCTCCGAAAGGGCAAACCCGCCAAGAAGCCTTTTATGTGCGATGAAATTGATGAATTGAGCGAGATCTGTCGACTGGTCCTTCACCAATGCGTCGCGAAAGCAGCGGGTTGCACGATCGATCAGCGGTGTGAGTTCTTCCGCTGGCTCGTCCGAGTATCGTGAAGAAAGGTCGTTGAGCATGTGGTGCGCCCAAGTCTGCACTATATGTTGGTGATACCGGTCGAGAACTTCGGCGAGATCCACGAAACCCTCCTAAATCGGCTATCGTCTCGATCTCGGGTCTTTCAATTTCGGAGCTCTTCTTTCGGTGACGGAGAACGGCCCGGAACCCGTGATTGTCTTCCTCCGATGCCAATGTTGCTGAGGAGCTTGCCGTGCTCGCAAACATCTTGACAGACTTGAAAGATTTTTTCAATACATCTCTGCTCTTCCGGTCAGGAATTAGCAATGTCATATCGGTTACTTAAAATTACTTGAAGGGATGGATTCGCAGGAGCAGGCCAACGCATTGAAAAATGTTTTCAATTGATGATCGGTTCGATGTGGGAAGAAGTGAGAAATTCAGGACGATATCGCCTGGCACAGTCCTTGCTGTCCGCTCCTGAGACTAGATACAGTGTTCGCAAAGTTGCAAGGACCCGGCTCTAAGCACGACTGATCCGGCCACCAGCAACATAGCTCTAGCCCCAAATCGCTCTTTCTGCGGAGGCATGATATGACTAATAATGAGTTTTCTCATATATTCGGTGAGGGCAAGGTAGGAAAGTTCACAGTACGGAACCGTATCAAATACGCGGCGTGCTGCGTCAGTAATTTTAATTCGCGAGACGGCTTTCTTACCGAAAGAGAATTCGCTCGGGATCAAGTCATTGCCCAAACCGGTGCATCGATTATGACCAATCAGGGCGCCTATCCCGACACTTCGGGCGAGGGCAAGGCCTATCACAGTCAGCTCTGTATCAACGACAACAAATACATTCCCGGTCTTCAACGGATCTCGAATCTCTTTCACGAGCATCACGCCGTCGCTATCCAGCAGGTCCTTCATGGAGGCCGGTACGGAGGCATAGATCTGGGATACTGCGTGCAGCCTTCGGACACACCGCAAACACTGAAGCATTTTCGTCCTCCTCGTGCCATGAGCAAGGAAGAGATCCAAAAAGCCATCGCGGATCATGCCCTCGCAGCTGAACGGGCAGTCAAGGCCGGGTACGACGGCGTAGAGGTGACGAGCTTCCTCGGCTACTTGATGAGCTGTTTCCTCTCCCCGTTTACTAACACACGCACCGACGAATACGGAGGCTCGGTCGAAAAACGTGCACGGTTCATGGTGGAAATCCTTGAAGCGCTTCGCAAGGGGGTGGGCCCTGACAGGCTCGTGATCATACGCCTCAACGGCACGGAGCTCATGGACGAGTACGGTGGGAACACCGTCGAGGAATGCATGGAGATCATGAAAATCGCTGCGGGGTGCGGTGTGGACATGATCAGTATGGTAATAGGCTGGCACGAATCGAGGCAAGGCGCCTTGGGGCGTGACGTGAGCCGAACCGAATGGCTCCACCTTGCCGAAAAAGCCAAGAAATACATCGGCGACGTTCCGCTTGCCTTCGGCCCCCGGCTTTCCGATCCCTGGGAGGCAGACAAGGCCATTGCCAACGGGGTGTTCGATTATTGGGAAATCTGCCGACCCCTATTGAGCGACCCGCA
>JACRDE010000193.1 GCA_016212935.1 Desulfomonile tiedjei
CCTGAATGGCCCTCGCCTGGTCCGGAGTTTCCTCGAATTCGAAGGCAGCCTCGAAAGTTGCGAAGTTCTCATCCGGAGGAGAATAGGGTGTCCGCTTGCTGACCTGCCTTCTAGCGTAGATTTGCAGAAGTTCGCCGGCCATCTCTCGGATGGATTTCTTGACCTTTGCCTTGGTATTGATCCATCCCTTGCCCCCCAGCTTATCGATCCTGGGCGGTTCTTCGGAACCCGCTATATATTTCTGAATAACCTGGAGACGTTCGACAGGATGGTACAGCAGGTCGCCGCCCGAGTATTCGATCACCATTACTTCGCCCACAATGCCGTCGAATTCTTTTCTCGCCAGGCCTCTGTATATTCCAATGCCGTAATCTTCGTGAACCACCGGCTCACCCTCAGCCAGATCGGTCAGCGAAGAAATCAAAGTCCCACGTGCTCGCTTTTTCGGCGCAGCCCTCACTCTGGAACCGAAAATTTCTTCCTCGCAGAGTACTATCCGGCGGGCCTGCTTCATCCGGAATCCGCCTGAAACAGCACCTATGTAAAGCCTAATTCCCGGAGTAGGGTCAGTAGTGAAGTGGGACGGGTCAAACCCCGCGCCTCTGAAGTCGACTTTCAGACCGTACGGTTCCAGAAGTTTCAAGAGTCGGTGAGCCTGGCCTTGTGTGTGGCTCACCAGAAATATTTCATTGCCCTCGTCTCGCCAGGTCTCCAGGCGTTTCACCAGCCCCGCCATTCCTGCATCGTAGGCCTTTGCCCTGAGAAGCTCTGGCCGAATATCTTCATTTGAAAGGCATTCAACTCTGAACGAAACCTGTCCGGGTTTCTCGACCTCCAGCGGTGATATGGTGATATTGCGGAATCGTTGGACAAATCTGTAGAAATCATCCTGAAGGATGTACAAATCCTGGGGCTTAGGAACCGGGGACCCTTCTTCTGATGCGGACTCCCACCCCCGAATGATTTCTTCTTCCAGGTCTTCAAAAGCGCGGCCCAGAATATCCTGATTCGGCAACAGCAGGGTGCTGTTGGGGGGCAAATAATCGAACAGTGTCTCCATGGTCTGGAAAAAATAAGGAAGATAGAACTCCGCGCCCGGGAAACGCACCTTGTGTCGGAAATCGTCCACCAAGCTTTGCCTGACCCGCTTCTCAGTGCCTCGATCTTCGCAGGCTTCCAGGAGCCTTTGGAGCCCTTGCTCCCTGGCGCATTCATCCGGGATCACCATGTGCACAGGGGCCACACTGATCTCTGACACATCGTCACGAGAACGCTGATTCGTGGGATCGAAGAATCGAATGGATTCAATGCGGTCACCCATCTGCTCGATGCGAACAGGGTAAGGGTATAACGGAGAGTAGATGTCGATTATGAAGCCCCGGACCGAAAAGTCCCCTGCATCCTCCACAAGAGGAACGCGGTTGTACCCCGCCTGAACCAATTGCTCCAGCAGCGTCTCACGGTCAATTTCACCGCCAACGGACAGACTGACTGCTGATCGAGCAAACACCTGCCCAGGAAGTATCTTACGGATGAGAGCATCCAGCCCGACTGCAATTACACGCGGCGGTTCAGAATTCACCAGTCTATAAAGAGAGACCATACGGCCGATCCACGGATCGGTTTCCAGCCCAGCGGCTGAATAGGGCAGCACGTCCGAGGAAGGATAGCGGATTACCTTGTCAGTAAGGGGATATCGGAATTCTTCTTCCTCACCGAGGTAGAACCTCACATCCAACGCATTTGTAGATGCTGCCTCGCCATCCGGCAAGACCATTACCAGTGGTCCTGCGCCCTCGCGTGCCGCTGCAGCCGTGAGGAATGACGCGGCCGATCCGGCCAGCCCGTAGACGCCACCATTCTCGGCGGATCTCACGAGGAATCTTACGGCTTCCTCAAAGGGAGCAGCATTGTCTGAAAATAACGGAGAATCCTTCATGTAAATTAGGTAGAGTGTTTGCCCCGACATCGCTCGTCGCGCAACTCTGCGCACGTAGACGCCGAAAGCTCACTTACGTTCCTTGTTGATTAACTTTTTAATATAGCTCCTATAAGGCTCCGCACGCAAGAATATCCCGCTGAATCTTGTAAGTTACACTCTATTATATGTCCCCCTCAAGCTGTTGAGGTTTCTAGCCGGCCCCACTATTCGCTGCAACAGGCCGCAGTGCAATCCAGAGAAATCCTTCAGTAGGATTACATTGACTTGAGGCTCTCAATCAGCTATCCATGGTCGTTATCCAGTGCATGGACGCGGGGCCGAATGGACTCTTACTTCAGGATGTCTGCGTGAACGCCCTTCGACAAAACGACGTTCCCTGGTAAAATTCCCCGGAATAAGCTCAGGTTGAGAAAGCGAGGTGCTTGACTTTGGCCGAAAAGAAGACGCGCAAGGAACTACTCAAAGAACCAGATGAGTTCATTTCCTTTTCCTCCAGAGTGATCCGCCACGCGAGAGAGAACCCTAAGAACTATGCTATGGCAGCCGTCTTGGCAGTGCTCATAGTCCTTGGAGTCCTCGCGTGGTTCGCGTACCGGAACCATCAAGAGGTGGCAAGTCATGAAATGTTCGAGAAAGCCTACCAGGGTTACGAAGAAATCGCCTATCAGGATTCGGTGAGCCCGGAAAAATTGGATAAGGTGCTGGACCAATTAGACCAAGTGGCAAAAGACTACAGCTCCCTTTCGGCCGGAGAGATGGCGCTACTGTACTCCGGCCACGTGCTTTACAAGAAGCATGACTACAAAGGCGCTCTCGAACGCTATTCCCGTATGCAGAATACCAACCTCGTCAAGAGCGGCCTCGGCCCCCTTGTGTTGTACCATATGGCCATGACTCGAATGGCGCTGAAAGAATACGACCAAGCATTGCTCCTCTTTGACGAGCTTTCGAAAGACAACAATTCTCCGTACCGACGGGAAGCGTATTCATCAACAGCCAAGTTATACGAGCTTATGGGCAAGAACAAAGAGGCCGTACAGGCATATCGCCAGTATCTAAAGATGTTTCCAGAAGCTCCGGACGCCACGTTCGTGAAGACCAAAATAATGGATCTTTCCGCCAAGGGTTGAGGATGTGGGAGAGTAGAAAGGCATCAAGACCAGCTCTCCCGCCTTTCTTCCCAGTTTCTCCAGAGGCCTACACTCTGTTGACAAAAACATCCATCTCAGCAACCCAAACCTCGAATAAAGCCTCGTCAAACTCAATCCGATACTGTCCCCTGGCCTCCTGAAGCATTGGGTCAAAAGCATTCTCACGGAGCAATACATCCAGAATAGCCCGAACCTCTGAGAATGTGAGGTCTTCTTCGCAAGCAATGTTAAAAATCTGATTAGCATGTAAAAATGGTATATATTCCATA
>JACRDE010000201.1 GCA_016212935.1 Desulfomonile tiedjei
CACATTTCTGCAATCCAAAATGGTTTTGAGACAACCGCTCTCTGTCGGCCATTTTCCGATCTTACCTGTTTCAACGCCAACCGGTATTAGGCTTTCTCTTCTTTACCGGAAATCTTGTCCATCCACTCTTTTATGGTCTGCTCGTAGCCACGGCCTGAAGGATGGTAGAAACGCTTTCCCCGGATCTGATCGGGCATGTGTTCCTGATCGACTATTGCGTCAGGGTAGTCGTGGGCGTACCGATAGCCTTTACCGTAGCCGATTTCCTTCATGAATCGGGTGGGAGCGTTCCTAATGTGCAATGGAACCGGAAGGTGGCCGGTCCGCGCAATTTCTTCTTTTACAGCAATGTATGCTGCTTCCAGTGAGTTCGATTTGGGCGATGTTGCGAGAAACACCACCGCTTGTGCCAGGGCCAGAGCGCATTCCGGCAGGCCTATGAACCTGCATGCCTGATACGCTGCGACGGCTTGCTCAAGAGCCCTGGGAGATGCGAGCCCGACGTCCTCGCTTGCGAACCTCACCAGCCGACGGGCCACGTATAGCGGGTCCTCGCCTCCTTCTATCATTCTGGCCATCCAGTAAAGCCCAGCGTCCGGATCGCTGTCCCGTAGTGATTTGTGCAGCGCGCTGATGAGATTGTAGTGTTCTTCGCCGGTCTTGTCATAAAGAAGGCTTCTTTGTTGGGCCACTTCTCTGACAACTTCCGCTGAGATTTGTCCGCCATAATGTTGGTGGGCTTCGACCGCAGCAGGTTCAAGCATGTTGAGTGCGGATCGAGCATCTCCTCCTGAAAGCTGGATTATCAAGCTCTCAGCTTCTTCCGCAATTTCAGCATTGAGTGTCCCGAGGCCGCGATCAGAATCGACAAGCGCGAGGCGCAGAATTCTTCGGATGTCTTCTTCCAAAAGCGGCTGGAGGATGAACACCCTCAACCTTGACAAAAGAGCCGAGTTGACCTCGAAACTCGGGTTTTCTGTGGTGGCTCCTATCAGTATCAGGGTCCCGCGTTCAACGTGAGGCAGCAAGTAATCCTGTTGAGCTCTGTTGAACCGGTGAATCTCGTCCAAAAAGAGGATAGTCCTGATCCCGGAGTATTTCAGATCGTCTTTGGCATGGGCTGCCACTTCCTTAATTTCTTTCACTCCAGCGGTTACTCCGGAATATGGAACAAACCTGGAACCTGATCTACGTGCTATAATCGACGCTAGGCTTGTCTTCCCGGTGCCCGGCGGTCCCCAGAAGAGCATGGAGAATATGCGGTCTTCCCCAATGGCATTTCTGAGTATTCTCCCCGGTCCCACGAGATTCTCCTGACCGATGAATTCGTCCAGATCTCTTGGACGCATTCTGTCGGCCAGCGGCCTGTCAGGACTGCTAATCAGGGTGTTTTCGAACATGTCCATGGTTTCAGCCTATATTAAACTTGCCCAAGGAGCAAGGGACATTCGATTTATTTTCGACAGAGTTGTTGCGAGAGGCGAGGCCCCGAGTCTATCTTACTGATTAGCTGACTGGGATTGCGTTGCTGAGCTTGCAAGGACAAGTGCAGAGCTTCATTGCCCCGAATAACTGAGCCATTGCCGATATCGGTCCATTTTCCTGGATTTTGTGACTGATTCGTGGTACTCAGTGTGAACCCAAACTTACGAAATTGTCGAGGCTTTTTATGCGACGCATCGGACTCGTGTTAAAACGCGGCGAAAACCAAGCGATCTCTTTAGGAGAAAAGATTAACAACTTTCTCCATGAGTCCGGAAAAGAAGTGCTACTGGAAGGGGTGTTGCACGAATTAGCCGGTAAATGGAAAGCCACCGCAACCGAGCATTTGACTGATGAGGCCGATCTGCTCGTGGTACTTGGTGGCGACGGCACAATTTTGCGAGCGGCTTCCTTGCTGAACGACAAGTCCATGCCTGTACTGGGCGTGAATCTGGGGCGGGTGGGATTCATGGCTGAGATTTCTCCTCCCGAGGCGATTTCCGCCCTGGCGTCGGTAATGGATGGGACCGCAGAGTTCGTCCAAAGAATGCTGCTCCAGTTAACTTTGCCCAACGGCAAAATGGTCAGGGTGCTCAACGAGGCGGTGATACATTGGGGCGGCATAGCTCGGCTGATAGATCTCGGCATTAAGATGGGGTCGTCACGTGAAATAGAACTCAGGGCCGATGGCCTCATAGTGTCCACGCCTACGGGCTCAAGCGCCTATTCCTACGCGGCACACGGCCCTTTGATTCATCCGGACGTTCAAGGCATTCTTCTAACACCTATCTGTCCCTATATCGGACTGCGACGACCACTCATGATCCCTCCAGACGTGGAAACACAATTGATCCTCAAGAAAGGGGCCGACCTGACCTTGACTTTGGATGGCCACACAAACATAGCTTTGGAGGAGGGCCAAGCAATTCGAGTTGTCAAAGCTCCGATAGAGTTTATTATGGTAAAATCAGAAGCCAGGGACTACTTTGACGTTCTAAAGGAAAAAAAGCTTGGTCTGGTGTAGAGCGTCGCGTATATGGTCTGGACATGAAAAAGGCCGAATACGCGAGGAGGATTTAGTGCGCCCGCGATTCTGCCGTTGGATTGGAATAGGGGCCTATAACCGATGCCAAAAGAAATGTCCTGAATTCAGTGGGAATGATATTTGTAAAATCCCCTAACCCCTCTTTACTAAAGGGGGCTGGGGGTATTTGATTTGGACAGAATTTTTGGCATGCACCATAAAACCAAGATCCGCTGACGTGAATGCTGAGATATTTGAAAATATCGAATCTCGCCATTATCGACAGAGTCGAAGTGGAATTCGGCGAGGGGTTCAACGCCTTGACCGGAGAAACCGGCGCGGGTAAATCCATACTGATTGGAGCCCTTAATCTGCTTCTGGGCTCCCGCGCAACAGCGGATGTGATCCGAACCGGTGAAGAAGAAGCCCAGGTAGAAGGACTTTTCGAAGTTCCTGAGCCGCTCGCTCTTCCAGACGATTTGCAGGATTATGCCACCGCCGGGGAACTTGTGCTTTCCAGGAAAATCTCGCGCGCCGGCCGATCGAGGTGTGCCATTAACGGAAGCCTGGCAAGTCTTAACATGCTCCAGATGGTGGGGCCTTGTCTGGTGAGTATTTTCGGGCAGCACGAGCATCGGGTGCTTCTAGACCCGGACGAACACATAGAAATTTTGGACCGGTATGGAGCCCTGGAAGACGCAGGAAAACTGGTGACAGACGCGTTTGCTGTCTGGAAGAAAGCAGAGAGAGATTTAGCTGCTGCACTGAAACGACTCAAAGAGCTTGAGAGCCAATCCCGTGAAAATGCGGGCACAATCAAGGAATTGAGCCAAGCCGCTCTCAAGGTGAGCGAGGAAGATGATCTCGTTCAGGAAAGAGATATCTCCAAGAAGGCGGTCCAGATCAGAGAGAAGGCTTTTGAGGCCTATCAGACGCTTTATGCCAAATCCGGCAGCATAATCGCCAGCCTCTCTGAAGTAAGAAAGGCCGTGGATTTTCTCGCTTCAGCCAACCCCAAACTCGGTAGTCTGAGAGAGAACCTCCATGAAGCGGTGTACAGAATCGAAGACGTGGCCCTTGAACTCAGGGATTTGGCCCAGACTTTTCACTGCGACCCTGCGCGGCTCGAACAGATTGAAGAGAGATTGGCTCTGATCAGGCGGCTGAAGAGGAAACACGGAAAGGATATTCCAGGACTGATAGAACTACTTGACTCTTTGTCCCGGGACGAGGGAAACCTCCTGGATGCGGAAGGATGGATCAACAAACTGAGGACTGCAGCCTCCAAGAGTCGGGAAGCCTACTTCAAGGCCTCGGAGGGTCTATCCAAAGAGCGGCGGGATGCTGCCCGGAAGCTGGAACAGGCTATGAAGACGGAACTCGCAGAATTGGCAATGCCCCATGCCGTGTTTTCCGTGAACTTCGAGGCACTCCAGCCAGAAAAGGGGTCGGCAAAGGGAATGGAGAGGGTGGAGTTCTTCCTGGCGTCCAACCCTGGTGAGACTG
>JACRDE010000194.1 GCA_016212935.1 Desulfomonile tiedjei
GGAATACGCAGCCCGGGGAGGGCTTCCCAATGCGCAGGTCCCGTGGGGAGATCAGTTACCTGACGCACGCAGAGCCAATTACGCAGACAAGTCCACTGATTTCGAATGGCGCGACCGCACTGCCGACGATGGGCACAAATACGTTGCTCCAGTGGGCACTTACGAGCCGAATGGATACGGGCTCTACGACATGGCTGGCAACGCTCTGGAATGGGTTCGGGACTATTACGGCGAAGATTACTACAAATTCAGCCCTGAAATCGATCCAGAAGGGCCGGGCCACGGTGAATTCCGTGTCATGAAGGGCGGCGAATGGACTTTTGGCCCGGTAAATCTCAGATGCGCTTTTCGAGGCTGGTCCAGGCCTGACCTCGGGTTTCAGAACAGCGGATTCAGGGTGGCAATAGACTTGAGCAACCCTGTTCGGCCATTCCATTTCGCAGCTAATTTCCTGACCAAAGAGTGGATCCCTGACTCAGACCAAAGAGTCGTGGCAACAGCTGTGGCAAAAGAGAAGGACCGCAGTCAACCGACTGTGGCCAGGGTTCCGCAGCCCGCAGAAAAAGCAGCTGCAAACCCGACGGTAAAAGGGCTTATGGTTCTTAGCTTCTCACCCAAGTCCGACGCCAGAAAAGTCGGCATGATCAAGGGCGACGTGATCATTGAGTACGACGGCGCAAGAGATCTGACTGCAGATAAGTTCCTGGCCATGACAGCAGTTTCAAGACGCGATAAGACCCGACCACTGGTGGTTTTCGTCCGTGACGGGTACGAGTACTCAGTTCGGCTGAACCCGGGTTTCATGGGAGTATCCGTCATGGACACAGTTGTTAGCGGACCGTTCAAACGCCCTGAACCCCAGCAAGAACGCATCCCAGAGGATGACAAAGACAAGAAATCAAAACACCTTGACTGGACATGAGAGACTGGCTCAAAACTGGTTTGAAACCCAGAATCGTGCCACACCGTCACCCGGCGCTTAAGCACCGTGCCATTTTCGGCAACCCCTCCGGGGTTTGAAAGCAGGACGTCCCGTGGGGACGCTGGATAGTAGCCCGGCAATTCATTGCCGGGAACTGCAGTATCACGCCAAAAATTCCTCTCAGACCTGGATATTGAGTGAACTCCTTTTAGCCTCCCATCATTAGCATGATGAAGACGGCAGGCTGGAAAGCCTGCCCCACAAGAGTATCTACATCCCCATAACAAATGAATAGAGATCTTCTCCAGTGAGGCTTCAGTTTCGAGCGATAGATTGAGAAGTACTCCATTTTGTGAGTAACCCCTCAATTGGGGTTGAAAGAGCCTGAGGAGCATGTCAGTGCGAGCGCAGCGTGGCAATCTCTTCTGTTTGGGGATTGCTTCGTCGCTCTGCTCCTCGCAATGACAGTTCATGGTTCGTTTCTCCGAATAACTGAAGTTTTACTTCGCCATGGAATTTCGCTCCACTAATATCACTTTCCGCCCTTACCTAAGATTAATCCGGGATACCGTAGGTGGATGGCGAACGCCATCGAGGCCGGAGCGCCCCGACTGATGCACTTCACGAAGACGAGGAAAACGGCCTTGGACCGCCCACGTTCACGAACGTGGAATTGAAATTTCTGTACAACGCATGATAATTCTCTGTTCTGTGCCATTTTTTCAGGAAACCGTCAGGCAGATCGTCGCGTTCTTCGACTGAGGTCCACTTGCCCGGAACAGGGTATGCATAGTATGGCAGGTGTTTGGGAATCCCTCTTACGAAAACCACTTGAGGAATCACCCACTCACGCAGCGCCATATACACCCGGTGCATGCCGTCATTCACTATGAAATGCACTGAACCATCACGCTCTATGGACTCCTCCACCACTGGGGGCAGCAGGTCCACCGGTTCGCCGAATCCTTCCATTAGGAGGCGAACGAATCCGTTCAACTCGAAGATGTCTATGTCATGCTCCGCTAGGGCCCACTTGAGTTCCCGCACCTTCTTCAGTTCGCCCCTGAGGATGTAATTCTGGGGAGGCGAGAGCTGTTCAACCACAATCTTTTCTACGGATATGAGAGCCTTGTCGTATATTTTCACATCGGGCGCTTTGAGCATGGTCACGCCCCTGAGTTTTTCAATGAGCTGGTCTTCGGAAAATCGCTCCACAGCCAGAATCTTCATTTCATTCTCCCTCTTTAATCATTGGCTTTTCCCAGATCAGGTCCCATCATGCGAACCAATTCCTGCATGTCCATATCACCGGATTCCTGAGGCGAAGTGGCCGGCATATTCCGGGCCGAGCTTCCTGAAAGCACGTGAAAAACCATCTCCAGCGTCTCCGGAG
This sequence comes from Desulfomonile tiedjei, assembly GCA_016212935.1. Lineage (GTDB taxonomy): Bacteria > Desulfobacterota > Desulfomonilia > Desulfomonilales > Desulfomonilaceae > Desulfomonile > Desulfomonile tiedjei_A. The sequence continues at coordinate 2,316 of JACRDE010000194.1, forward strand.
ATATGGAGACCTGCTGGAAGACACTTATTCCTTCGTGGCTTTCCATGATTCCACGCCAGTAGATGTCGAACTCCTTGTTCTTGGAGTCGTAGAATTCTTCGAAATAGATCTCCCGTATGCCAGCTTGGATGAGCTGCTTGAAACACCAGTTGCATGGTTCCAGGGTGCAATATAGGACCGCGTTCTCAAGGGGGATCCCGAATCTCGCTGCCTGATCTATAGCGTTAACTTCTGCATGGCTCGACAGGCAGTAATTGTATTTGTCCGCATCGTGAGCACCAATCGATCTGCGCAAACAAAAGTCCGGACCCCGATCGATGCAGTGGGGCGCACCATGGACCGCACCGTTGTATCCTGTAGCCAAAATTCGGTTGCTCCGCACTATGACTGCACCGATTTTTCTCGAGTTGCACGTGGATCTGACGCTCACCAGCTTCGCCAGCATCAAGAAGTATTCGTGCCAGGATGGTCTGTTCATCTATGGTCCTTACTCCAGTCGGGTTTTACAAATTATAAGTGGGAGAGGACCTTCTTTATCAAAGAAGATTCCTCAAATACTACCCATTTGAAACCGAATTCGTGTCACAAGGGCTTCACAAGGTTCTTTATCTGACCCGATTCCACAGACTCCAGGAATTCCCGTCCCAGGATATCGCTGAGCTCTGAAACCCTGTCCCATCTTCGGATCCTCTCCATGGGATCGTTCACGAATGTTGTGAAATCTTGCCGGTCAGGCAACCGATGGTCCGGGAGAAGCTCGACAAAATCGGCCCCAGGATACACTTGAAGAACTCGATCCAGGCTCCCGGAGGGGGGATTTCTCCATTTTACGTGCTTGTCGAACCATCCTGGAACGATGCGCTCCTGGTAGTGAAAGAACAAGGTGATCTTGTCAGCGCCCGGGCAATAATCCTGATTGAGCTGATAATCAATGAGGCCGCCGTCCCGGTAAACACCTAGCGGCGCTCCTGAAATGTTCTCCACTCCTTTAATTATGTATGGCAATGAGCCAGTAGCCAATGCTGCTCTCCGAAGATTCTTTCGGTCCAGCCTGACGGCACAACCGTTGAAAGAAGCTGCGAAATTGGGCACCTTGGGACCGGAAAAGAATGCCACCCTCTGGAAGAAGAGATCCATTGCCCTACTCGTGATAGCGTTCAGACCGGCAGCGACGAGCAGAGCCGGGCCCTGAATTCGACTCTTCTCCGAAGCAGCTGGACCCTTCGCCCTGACTGTGTGAACTGCAACATCATATACGGGGTGAGCCAGAATGTGCTCGATGTCAACATCCGACAGAAATGCATCCACATTTCCCCGGAGTGCTTCAGACAGCGAGGCTGGGGTATCGGCTGCCGTGAAGACGTTTCTGGAATAAGCTATACGGAGTTTTTCATAGGCATCCGGGGCGTTCTTGCAGGCCATCGCCAGGCATCTCCAAGCCCCCGCGGACGAGCCGGCCAGAAGGACCCTGCTCCCCTTTCGCTCGAGGAGACGGCTTTCCATGAGCATCCGGTCGAACCCCACAGATACAAACCACTTCGGCCCGCCCGCGGGACCGGCCAGGACGCCTATCCTTGCTGGATCCAGTCCTTCGTCCCTGATCAGACTTAATATTTTCGGTCCGGCCTTAAACTGAATGTAGTCTTTCATAGCCGAAAGAGAATACCTCCTTGTCAGTCGCAGATCAATGGTCCAGGACTGATAGCAATTGCCGATTAGAAGACGCTTCCCCGAACGGATTGCCCGATCGACACAAATAGTCGTGAACGCTCACCTACGGGGGAAAGTATCTGAATGTTGCTGACTTATGCCACCTGTCCATCATCCGGAATCTCTTATCGTCATTCGGGCGAACCACCATGACCTGTTGGTCACAACGGAACATGAAAATCCATGCGCAAACCCTCAAGCAGAGAGAACTGAATCCGTCATCCCGACGGAAGCCGGGGTCCAGATAATTATGCGTTTGCTTCGTCTTCTGGATGCCGGCTTTCGCCGGCATGACGAACGTCCCGTGAGGGCTTTCAGGTGAAAACCGGAATCCAGAATTTTCAATATGTTCCGGACCCCGGCTTTCACCGGGGAGACGGCATGGGCTCGTCGGATTCTCCTTGAATCAATATTTGAGAGAAGCTCTCCCCCGAAAGACTGAATGGTAAAAAACAGTGGTATTTTATCCTTGATTTTGAGATGGAATCAAGCAATCATGGCGCAAAACGTTATTCTGAGTCATTCCCAAGGGGTAGACGTGACGGAAACATCGAGCAAACCTCTTATCGCCAGTAGAGTTCTCCTTCTGGGTGAACAAATTGTCGCTCCGGAAATAATGGAAAGGCTTGAGGACCGGCATCTGCAAATATTCATGCGAGAGCCTGATCCCGAGCTTTGGCCGGTCGAAATGGAAGATCTCGTACAGTACCTTCCGCTTGAGGAGCGAATCGGTTTTGACATGGCTAAAATACTTCCGCGGCACGAAGCTGTCTTAGGCGGACCCCTGCGGGAATGGGCGCTTTCCGTATCCGAGGACATCGGGCAAAGTGCAGATCCACAGATCGTTTTAGATCAAATGGTCGAGCACATCAGGAAACTCTTGTCGACTCACCTTAAAGAAAATTGATTTCTCAAGACAGAATGGCGTGGCTTGGAAACGACCGCTACGTACAAGGCTCGCGCCGCGTATGCCGTATAGGGCTCGGCTGCAACGATCAAGCTGTATTTCTGAATCAATGTTCAGAGAAAAGAAGTTTTCTCAGTCCCAAAGGGGCCCGGTCCGGTTTTTGTTCTTGACAAATATTAGGGATTTCATCAATATACAAGTCTTTTCAAGGGTTGGTTTAGCGTTCGTAGGCGGGTGACACACACTCCAGCAAAGTGAGCAATACAGCGGCCCGGATCGTAGAGCAGGACCCGGTAGCAGGGAATGAGGGTGGTTCTGCACGATCAGAGAAAGTTTTATGTCTTGAGCTGTACCAAACCCCGGTCCGTAAATACCCGAAAGGGAGCAGTTGCCCGTAATTAAAACTGTTAAGCTTGAATACCAGGTGCCAAAGTCTTTTGTTCAAGCGAATTCCATTCATGCTGTGAGCCGTCATCGGCTCAGCACGGCGTTCGGTCTCGTTTTCAACAGAGACAGTCAATGAAGTCAATTAGGACTTTAGGGAAAGGAGAAAAAACACATGGCCGAAATAGGACACGGTGGAAAAGAAATCGTCGAGCGGATTATGGAGCCGTCCCAGGCTGCCGCGAAGATTAAGGGCCTAACCCAGATCCCTATCAGAAGCCAGCTTGCCAATGAAGTTATCGGAATCACATACGGTTTCTTCAGCCCGCTGGAAGGCTTCATGGGAAAAGCCGACGTGGACAACGTCTGCAAGAACATGAGGCTTGCCGGTGGAGCGGTCTGGAGTATTCCCATCGTATTCGACCTCAGCGATAAAGAAGTGGCTGACTACGGCGTTAAGCCGGGAGTGTCAGTGCTGCTGACTTTCGGCGGAAATCCCATGGCCCTTTTCGAGGTCGAGGAAGTCTACGATTACGACAAGAAATTTATGTGCCAGAGCGTGTACGGCACGGACGAGGCAAAACACCCCGGTTGCGCACGCACCTATCAGTATAAAGACAAATTCGTGGGCGGCAAAATTACCCTGGTCAACAGACCCAAAATCAATCCGCCCTACGATCCCTACTTCATTCCACCCCTGGAGATGAGGAAGAGATTCAAGGAAAAAGGCTGGGAAAGAGTCGTCGCGCACCAGACCAGAAACGTGCCCCACACCGGCCATGAATGGCTCATGAAAGGCGCTTGGTTCCAGGCTTACGCGGAACTTCCCATTGAAAAACCGCTGGTCGGCGTCCTGGTAAACGCAATCATCGGCGACAAACGTAAGGGCGACTACATCGACGAAGCCATCATCCTCACCCAGGACGAGCTCAGAAAATCCGGTTACTTCGGCGACCACAACCACCTGACCTCCCTCACCTTCTGGGATATGCGTTACGCAGGGCCAAAAGAGGCCGTTTTTCACGCCGCTCTGAGAACCAACCTCGGGTTAACCCACCATATGTATGGTAGAGATCACGCAGGCGTTGGTACCTACTATGGCGCGTATGACGCGCATCATCTGCTCGCGACAATTCAGAAAGAGCTGAGTATAGTTCCTGTTTACTCCATGAACTGGCTGTATTGCCCGCACTGCGGTGAAATCACCTCCGAGGGCTTGTGCGATCACAAGAAAGAATGGCAGAAGTTCAGCGGCACGCTCATCAGAAGCATAGTTCAGGACGGCGTCAAACCGCCGCGGCTGATTTTCCGGCCTGAGGTCTTCGACCTGGTAATGGAGTCCGCGGAAAAGTACGGTTTCGGGTCCCCCTTCGTAACGGATGAATATCTCGAGAAAAGAATCCCTGTTTTTGAGATTCCGCCTATGTGATAAGGAGGTAATATCATGGCCGAAGAAAAATTCCCGATAAATATTTGGATCAATGAAGATCGCTTTGCAGCCTTGCAGAAGGCGAAACTTGCAGGTTTGTGTGAGGAAATGCTGGCAGGCCTGAAGGTCCTGCGCGTTTACGCCAATGCGGTGGAACGTGACAAAATCCTGAAAGTGTTCCCCACAGCTAAATTCGACAGCGCGACCACGAAGAGCATCGAGCTACTTCCGAGGGACGTAAAAGACAAGATTTTCGATAAAATCGTAGAAAAAGAGTCCGTCGACATTATGGCGGATTTCCTCAAGGCGTTTTAGAAGTCGCAGATTGATCCGCGAAAAAAAAGAGGGCCTAATCGCCCTCTTTTTTTGCTCAGTTCCGAAATTGCGATCGGAAAAAATAGAGACAACGCGGTAAGTTGACTTTACTTCGCAAATTTCGTGTGCTAGTAATAATGGATTGAGCTAAGTGTTCCTTATATTCCTTTCAGGAGGAAGGTGAGAGTGGCATTTCCGTCCGAGAAGAAAAAGTCAATAATAGAAAAGCATCAACTCCATGAGAGCGATACAGGTTCGCCCGAAGTGCAGATCGCTCTGCTCAGCGAGAGGATCAGTTACTTAACCGAGCACTTCAAAGTGCATAAAAAAGACTTCCATTCCCGAAGGGGGCTTCTGAAACTAGTCGGACAGCGCCGACGCCTCCTGGATTATCTGAAATCCAAGAGCGTTGACCGCTACAAGACCATAATCGGCGAGCTCGGGATTAGAAAGTAGATCTGTTCCCTTTCTGGGTGGATGCAGCGTCCCAAGATGGATGCAGGAAAATCGAGGATCGTTAAAGTATGGTCTATAGTACAAGCTGTAATGTTGCAGGTAAAGAAATTGCTTTCGAGACCGGGCGACTTGCTAAGCAGGCGGCTGGAGCCGTTTTGGTCCGATCTGGGGAGACGATGGTCCTGGTCACCGCGGTCGCGGAAAAAAAGGGCCGAGAAGGTATAGATTTTTTCCCCCTCACCGTGGACTACCTTGAAATGACGTACGCCGCAGGGAAAATACCCGGTGGATACTTCAAAAGAGAAGGCCGTCCCACGGAAAAAGAAATTCTTACATCGAGATTCATCGATCGTCCGATCCGCCCCTTGTTCCCCAAGGGCTTCACCGCTGAAACCCAGATCATCGCCACAGTGCTTTCTTCCGATGGCGAGCACGATTCGGACATGCTCGGGATCAACGGAGCATCCGCTGCCCTGCACCTCTCGGACATTCCGTTCGACGGTCCCATTGGTGCGGTAAGAGTGGGCAGAGTGGAAGGCAACCTCATTCTCAACCCTTCGACTCTTGAAGATACTTACTCGGATCTAAACCTCATCGTGGTCGGTTCTCGCAAGGGGATAGTCATGGTAGAGGGCGGCTCCGACAAGGTCGATGAGGAAGTAATCCTGGAGGCCATCTTCAAGGCCCACGATGAAATACTAAAGATCGTGGAAGCCCAGGAAAAGCTGCGCGAACTGGCGGGTAAGCCAAAACGCAAAGTTGAACCCCCCGTACAAGACCTTGAACTCATTCAGAAAATCAAGAGCGAATGGGGTGAGCGTATCGAGACCGCAGTCGCTATCCCCAAAAAGCTGGAACGCCACGAAGCTCTCGGCCAGATATATGACGAAATCCTGGCAGCCGTAGAAGATGGAGACATCAGGCGCAGGGAAATCCTGGGGTATCTTGAAAAGATTGAAGGTCAATACGTCCGCAACATGATACTGGATAAAGGTGTTCGCATCGGCGGCCGGTCCTTCAAGGATGTCCGCGATATCACCTGCGAAGTCGGAGTATTGCCCAGGACACATGGAAGTGCCCTGTTCACGCGGGGAGAGACTCAGGCACTGGTTATTGTCACTCTGGGAACGTCTTCGGATGAGCAAAAAGTGGAGGCCCTGGATGGCGCCAGCTACAAATCTTTCATGCTTCATTACAAGTTCCCGCCCTTCAGTGTAGGCGAGGTGAAATTCCTCAGGGGCCCCTCGAGACGTGAGGTCGGCCACGGTGCTCTAGCGGAAAGAGCCGTACAGTATCTTCTGCCCAATGATGAGGATTTCCCTTACACCATTAGGGTAGTTTCAGAGATTCTGGAATCCAACGGTTCCTCGTCCATGGCCACTGTTTGTGGGTCGTCCCTTTCCCTCATGGATGCCGGTGTGCCCATGCTGGACCCTGTGGCTGGAATAGCCATGGGCTTGCTCAAGGGAGACGACAAGGTGGTTATCCTTTCGGACATAATCGGTGACGAAGACCACCACGGAGATATGGATTTCAAAGTGGCCGGATCCAGGGAAGGTATTACCGCCCTGCAGATGGACATAAAAATTGACGGCATAACCCGTGAAGTCCTCACCGAGGCGCTTTATCAAGCTAGAGAGGGGCGAATCCACATTCTGGGCGAAATGGCCAAAGCCATAGAGGCCCCCCGGTCGGAAATATCGGATTATGCACCCAGGATTTACATCATGTATGTAAATCCGGAGAAGATTCGCGATATCATCGGTCCTGGTGGAAAAATTATCCGAGCCATTCAGGAAGAAACCGGCACCAAGATCGAGGTTGATGACACGGGCAAGGTGGTGATTGCATCAGTGGACGGTCAGGGCGCGCTGGACGCCAAGAAAGCTATCCAGGAGATCACTCAGGAAGCTGAACTCGGCCGTATATACATGGGAACCGTAAGAAAGATCACTGATTTCGGCGCCTTCGTGGAGATCTTTCCCGGAACCGACGGGCTCGTACACATCTCCCAATTGGCCCCAGAGCGAGTGCGCAAGGTGTCCGATGTCGTTAATGAAGGAGACTCCTTTCCTGTGAAAGTCATCGGCATCGATGCGCAGGGAAAAATAAAACTCTCGAGAAAAGACGCAATCGGGCAATCTCCCGATATTTAATAAATCCAGGATACTTACCCACTCTTGACTTCAGAATACAAAGAACTAACCAACTATCAGAAGACGACCCTGGACAACGGTGTCCGTGTGATCACGGAGACCGTGCCCTACGTCCAGTCTATCTCTATGGGGATCTGGGTGCATTCGGGCTCCAGGTATGAGCGGCCCGAAGTTAACGGCATCTGCCATTTCATTGAGCATATGCTTTTCAAAGGGACCGACAAGCGCTCAGCGTTTACTATTGCGAAAGAGATAGATTCCGTCGGAGGAGTCCTCAACGCGTTCACTAGCAAAGAGCTCACTTCCTTCTATTGCCGGGTGCTTAGTGAAAACACCGAGCTTGCAGTTGATCTCCTTGCGGACATATTTCTGAATGCGTCCTTCCCGGACGATGAAATCGAAAGAGAAAAGCAGGTGGTCTGCCAGGAGATCCACCAGCTTGAGGACAGCCCGGAGGACCTGGTTCATGAAATCTTGGGGATCCGTTTCTGGCGTGATGACCCATTGGGTCAACCCATACTCGGAACGATTCCCAATATAGTCAAGTTAGATCGCAATACACTGGTCGGATTCAAGAACCAATATTACACGCCGGATGAAACTCTGATCTGCGCTGCAGGCAAGCTCGAGCACGACGCGTTTGTCCAGCTTGTTGAAAGGCACACGGGCAAGTTCCCTCGATCAAAAGCGGACGTGTATAAGATTCAGCCTAAGAGCGACGCCTCCGCTCATGTTGAAGAACGAGATCTTGAGCAGGTGCACGTGTGCATTGGCATGGATGGCCCGAGCGCTGTGGACCCCCGGCGGCACGCAGGATACATACTGAACGCTGTGCTTGGCGGCGGAATGAGTTCCAGGCTGTTTCAGGAAGTTCGAGAGAAACGAGGGCTCGCTTACGCTGTGTATTCTTTCCTATCTTCCTTTTCAGATACCGGAATTTTCGGAATCTATGCAGGTTGTGATCCTGAACGGCTACAAGAGCTTCTAAACATCATGGGCAAGGAAACCCTGGAGCTTTCACGCAGCATCACGGCAGATGACGTCTCCACAGCCAAGAGTCAAATCAAAGGCAATATCATCCTCGCCATGGAATCCACCGATTCCCGCATGAATAGGCTTGCAAAGGGCGAATACTATTTCGGACGCCGTGTGGGCGTGGACGAGATTCTAGCTGCCCTCGAAGCAGTCACACTTGATGAGCTGAGAGAGACTGCCGATTGGATGATAAATGAAGGCCGTTACACCATTGTGGCTGTAGGGCCTGTTGGCAAAGACACCGATCTTTTCGGTTACTTCCGAGGACTCTAGCCTCCTATTTTCTACCCTACACGCAGAAAAACTCTGGTGGCACCACTCCAGGTAGTCCGCCTCCCGCAGGGAATTGACTCCGTGCAGGAATCCTGGACTGTATTGTAATGCTTTCAGCAAACCTGATTTTCTCATTACGGAAATGGTATCACCCAAGGATTTTCATCCTTCGTTGCGGCGCCTTCCGCCACGGAAGCTCGTAAAAACTGCAAAGGTACGGGCGTGCAGCCAAAGATAGGTTCAGACAATCTGACATGAATTACGGCAGTAAATATATATAGGGACCCCAAAAGAAGGCCGCTATTTTGCCCTTTTTATGTTTCGCCGGGGCAGTTTACGCCATGGACGCGGGTGTGAGGCAGATCGATCAATGATAAATACGTTCAAGCATTTCCAACGGGTTCATTATCGTGATTTCTCTTCTTGACACTCTTATGAGACCTTCTTCTTGTAGCCCCTTCAGGGTCTCACTAATGGTCTGCTGGCATGAACCTGTCATTGCAGCTATGTCTTCTTGGGTAAGAGTGAGCGGGAAGCTCACAGGAGCGTCCTCGATCTTGAGGTTCATGAGATGATTGAAGCTCAAATACACCAGTAATCGAGAAACTCGAGAAGTAACGTCACAGACCATCAAGTTTTCGATTTGCTCGCACAAGTATCGGATTCTTCGCCCCAGAACGGCTATCACTTTTCGTGACATAGCATGATAGCGAGCAAGAATCTGCTCAAAATCCTTCCGATGGATTTCGTAGACCGTGGAGCGAGCCAGTGTTTGAGCTGTACAAATGCGTTCTTTCCCATCGATGACCTCAGCCAGACCGAACAAATCACCCGGTTTTCGAACCCAAAAAATTGGTTCCTTTCCCATCATAGTGGCCCTATATATTTTCACGGACCCTGTGTCGAGATAGTAACAGTAATCTCCAGGATCACCTTCAGCGAAAATGATTGCGTTTTTCTTTAATTCTAGTTTTCTTGCGAAAGACAAGAAGTCGCGCTTTTCATCCGGGAGATCGGCAAAGAAATCCTGTTCTGATAGGTGCCACAGTTCCACGGACTGCTCCTTCATGACAGCTTGTACCACTGCGCGTTCAAGCGCGAGGTACCTGAGGATCGGAGAGGCAGTGTTTTCGGGTGAGTTCCTTACGCTATGGACGGCACCGCCTGACTTCGTTTGTTACAGATACTTACCCGAAACCACGGTTGGCGATGTCACTTCTTTTAGTCAGCATAAGTATTAATTTTTTAAGTTTATCAAGTTCTTGCAGAAGCGGCAAGTACACAAGACTCAACTCTGTGGGGGCCGTCTTTCGACAAAGGATTTCTTTACGGATAAAGAAGGATTTTGCGGAGAGATAAGAAGAACTATTCCTCCGCTCCCAGCGGTTTTCTGTAAGACTATAGTTCAGGTTCTAACAATATGAGGCCTTCGGCTCAACGCAACTATCAATCCGCGGTCAGATCCGTGGTGACTCGGTTCCTTCCGCTTTCCTTACTGCGGTACATGAGATTGTCAGCTCTGGCGATTACAGTTTGGGGCGAATCGTCCAACCGTGCCGCTGTTCCCCCAACCGATATAGTGACCTGCAATGGTTTGGAATCCTTCCATATGTAGGAATGTTCCACGAGAGATCGCATCTTGTTCCCCATTATTTCGATTTCGTCTCTTACGGCATTCGGGACAATTACTACAAACTCTTCTCCTCCCCATCGGCTAAGGATATCGGAGTCCCTTATACTCCTGACTATTGTTCTAGAAACGGTCTTAAGTACTCGATCACCCGTATGGTGACCATGCGTATCATTTATTGTCTTGAAATGGTCAATGTCCATAAAGAATACGGCGAAGAGCCAACCATATCGATGCATGTCACTAAGAGATCGCTGCAACTGGATTTCAGCGAACCTGCGATTACCGATCCGAGTCAAAGGATCAATCAAGGCCAACTTTTCGAGCTCTGCGATTCTTTTCTTGGTTTGTTCAGCATGTCGATTGTCAGTGAACACTTCCATAGCCCCTATTATCTCGCCTCTTGCATTCCTAAGGACACGGACCCGCGTTAGAACGGGCAGACGATGGCCATGCTTATGATGGACGTATATTTCAGCTTCTCGGTCTTTTCCATCCGTCATCGTCTTGCAGGCCGGACAAAGGCTAGATTCACACAAGAGCGTGCCTTTGTCATCCACGTGCATTAAAACATGGTCACGACAATGCCGACCTACCACCTCCTCTGCCTTGAAACCCGTGACCCGTTCGGCACCTCGGTTCCAGTAAAGAATCCTTCTGTCGTTGTCCATGAAATAGACGCCATCATATAGGCGGTCCATCAATTCCTTATAAAAGTGATGGTCGATCTCCATCTTGCCTCCCACGCATATACTCAATTTATCGCACGGCATACAAATTTCCAATATTTTGACTTATTTTATGGGATACAGCAATAGTCCCGACATTGGAACCAGAATAGTGCGGCAGGCTTGGCGTATCGCTGGCCTTCGGGTCGTGATTGGATCTCTCTCTCGGAGAGGGATCGGGGAAGGCTTTTCAAGAAACCCCTTCCCCGGACGTTTCGACTTGTCTAATCCTTCAATATCGTTGTCTCAATCCGCATTGTTACGGATTCTATATTTGAAACGTTCCTCGTTTCCGTAAATATCGGTGCAAATCCACGTGATCGTGCCTTTGCCCATGAAAGGAACCAGTTTTGCTCCGTGATAACCCAACTGGTAAGGGATTCGGGTTTCAATGGCTTTCGTGGGACAGTCTTTCGTGCAGGACATGCAGTCCCAACAATCCCTGAGAGATCGACAGTAGGCCTTTCCATCCTCGCCAACGGCCATCAGATCGCCAGGACAGATCCTGACACATTGAGGCTCAGTTCTTCCGGCGCAACCATTGCATTTCTTTGTATCAACTTTGGGCGGCATTATCGGTCCTTTCTCATATCAGGCTTTGTAGCGGTCTCCGGCAACTATCTGCTCGTAGGGGCGCGTGAATGTTTCTATTTCGCCAGTCGTCATGCTTAGCCGAGTCTCTACAAAACAGTCGAAGTTCGAATCCATTTCCGGATAATCCGAACGGGTCTGCCATCCTTTCCAGCGAGTCTCTTTTCTGAATTTCAGATGATGAACAAGCACCTCGGCAACCGTCAGCCGTTCCAAGACTTCGTGTGCATTCATAAGATCGTGGACGTCCTGAGCAACAAGGAATTCGCTTTGAGCTTGAAGCATTTTCAAGTGCTTGAGCGCATAATCCAGCCGCTCCTCGTTGGTCCTGTAAAACTGAGATGTTCCACCTGCATATTCATCCATAAGTCTCTGTAAGCGCTCTTCCATTTCCACAGGAGTGATGCCGTCATATTCCGGTCCGCGAAGCAACGGAGCGAATACCCTGGCCTTTTCTCGTTCGAGCTGTTGGTGGTCAACAAACGGCATGGCAACTGTTTCCATGTACTTGAGGGCTCCTCGAGCAGCCAATTTGCCTTCCGCTGCACATCCGCCGACAAACTTGTTCGGATTTCCACCTGCTGTTTCCCCAGCAGCGAAAAGGCCGGGAATGGTAGTCATGCGATCAATATCCACCCAATAACCGCTCTGAGTGTGCCCTCCGACGATGTACGGATCACTCCCATAGATTTCGATGGGATCTTTGGTGATATCCTGACCTCTGCTCGCGAGAAATAGAACAAAAGAGGGTCTTTCATTCAAATAATCGATTTTCAGGTCTCGCACCCCCTCAGGACTCAGGGCTGTCGTATCGCAGTATGTGGGCCCGCGTCCGGCAAGCCATTCTTCCATTGGCGCATTGGCCCGTATGTATCTGGGA